>NZ_JBFANF010000017.1:0-186646 GCF_040674675.1 Dactylosporangium sp. NPDC049742
TGGCCAGCTCGAACATCGGGTCCTGGCTCTCGCTCTGCCCACCGTCGCCGATGCAGCAGTACCGCTTCATCCCGCCGTCGAGCGTGCCCGACACCGAGATGGTGCCGCTGACGCTCGCGTCGCCGGTTTTCGTCGGCCAGCCGCTGGTGGGCGGCGGCGACGACGACGTCGGCGGGGTGTCGGAGACCGTCGGAACGGGGGTGGTGGGTCCGGGTCCGGCGGCGTCGGTCACCGTCACGTCGTCGAAGGACGCCGACGCGTAGCCGGTCTGCACACCGATCCGGCCGGTTGCCGCCACCGAGCTGGTGCCGGTGCCGACGGTGGCGCCGTCGACCTTGCCGGTGATGCTGCTGCCGGAGACGGTGATGCCGAGGGTGTACCAGCTACCGGTGCTGACCGTGCGGCTGGCGGAGCCGAGGACCGTGACCGAGCCGCTGTTGACGGCCTGCAGCTGCACCGAGTTGCCGGGCAGGAGCGCCAGCCGGTAGAAGGTCGTCGAGCCCTTCGCGCGGGCGAGCAGCCCGACGAACCCGTTCGACGGCAGGGACTGCGGCTTCACCCGGGCGGTGACCGTGTAGTTGGTCCACGACGCGCTGCCGGCGAAGTTGCGGGCGTTCTCGCTGCCCGCGTTGCTCTGCTGCATCGCGCCGTCGACGACGGACCAGGTGCCGCCGGACTTCGACCAGTCGTTGGTGTTCCCGTCGGCGAACGTGTCGCTGAACAGTGTCGCGGCGAACGCGACCTGGGTGCTGATCGCGGCGACGGCGGTGAAGGCGGCGACACCGGCGGCCAGGATCGGCCACCGGCGGCGCCGGTGCTTGCGGGGTGGTTCCATGCGATGCCTCCGGAAGGAGATCGGTGGGGGCGTCGCGTGCACGGGGTGTACGGCTCTGTGGGCGGACTGGGCGGGTCAGCCGATGCGCGCTGTACGGAACGGCTCAGGAAAGCGCATTCCTAGTAGCAACGTAGACCGGCACCTATGCCTGGTCAAGCTTCCCGAGGTGCATCCACGTGAAAACCAGGGGGACGTCGCCGTCGCTGACGAGGTGGTGGTCCTCGCCGGGCGGGATGATGAGCAGGTCACCGGCGCGGAACGTGTCCGCCCGCGCGCCGTCGATCTCGACGTGGCCGCTGCCCTGCACGATGGTGAAGATCTCGGGGACGTCGTGGGTGTGCCGGTCGGACTCGGCGTGGGTGCGGTGGCCGGCATCGTCGTAGCGGCTGATGCCGCCGCGGATGACGGGCCCCCAGCCGGCGCCGATCGCGGCGAGGGTGGCGGGGGTCCCGCCGTCGGGCAGGTCGGCGACGGTCAGCTTGCGCATGGCAGGTCTCCTACTTCACTGAGCAGCGCGTGCCGCGCGGCGGCGGCGCGCACGAGGTCGGCGATGCCGGGGAGGGCGACGCCGTCGTCGTGGGCCACGCCGGTGAGCGGCACGGGGTCGGGTGCGGCCATGATCTGTTCGGCGAGGGTCGTGAAGGGCAGGGTCCGCGACAGCGGCGCCAGCAAGGGGTCGCCGGAGAGCAGGTTCTCCAGCAGCGACACCCTGCCCGGCAGGACGACGCCGTCGAGGCGGTCCTCCGGGTACACCACGTGGGCGGCGCCCCGGGTGCCGGTGACGGTGATGTCGCCGGCGATGAACTCGGTCGAGGCGAGGGTGACCGCGACCGTGACGACAGGCCCTTCCGCGGGGGTGAGCCGCAGCGCGGCGGTGTCCTCCACCTCGATGTCCCTGCTGCGGAAGCGTTCCAGCTCCAGGGTCCACGGTGGACGGACGCCGCCGATGGCGAGGGCCTGCATGAGCGCGTGCGCGAACGGGTTCACGAGGGCCCCGTCGACGGCGCGCCGGCCGGACCACGGTGCCCGCGTCCAGTACGACAGCGGCCGCCACCACGCGCCGGCGACCGCGATGTGCGTCAGCTCGCCGAGGTCCAGCGCCGCGAGCGCGGGCAGGGTCGGCGAGCCGAGCGCCTGGAAGCCGACCTGGCAGCGCCGCCCGGTCGCGGCGAGCGCCGCGGACAGCCGCTCGTGCGCGGCGACGTCGAGGACCGGCGGCTTCTCCAGCAGCAGGTCCGCGCCGGCGTGCACGGCGTCCAGCGCGATCCCCAGGTGGGTGTGCGGCGGGGTGCAGATGACGACGTAGTCCGGCTTGTGCTCGGCGAGGAGCAGCCGGTGGTCGTCGTACACGGGAAGCTCCTCGCCGAACATCGGCTGGACCTCGCCGAGGGCGACGAGGCGGACCCGGTCGCCGAGCGCCGCGATGTTCTGCCGGTGCCGCCGCCCGTGGCCGGACGCCCCGATGAGCGCGATCGTCGGGGTGGCGCTCACAGCGCCGCCAGGGTGGCCGCGGCGCCGTGCCGCTCCAGGTCCCGCAGCCATCGGTCGATCTCGGCGCGCAGCGGCGCGTCGTCGGCGAGCCCCGGGGACAGCATGGTGAGCCGCTGTTCCGTGGACGCGCCCCGCAGCCGGTCGGCCAGGGGGTCGTTGAGGGGCAGCTCGGTGCCGTCGTCGGCGCGGCCGCCCACGAACCGGATCCAGGCGGCGAGGACGAGCGCGGCGTACACCGGCACCTCCCCCGCGGCGCGCCGGTCGGCGACGGTGCCGAGCAGGCGTTGCGGGAGCTTCTGGCTGCCGTCCCCGGCGACCTGCAGCGTGCGGTACCGCAGCGCGCTGTTCGCGAAGCGGGCGAGGACCTGCTGCCCGTACTCGTGAACGGGCAGCGACAGCGTCGGCGCGATGTCGGACTCGATGAACGCCTCCATCGCCGCGCGGTAGCCGGGCAGCGCGAGGGCGGCGTCGATGGTCTGCGCGCCGGCAAGGACGCCCAGGTATGCCAGGGCGGAGTGCACGCTGTTGAGCGCCCGGAGCTTGCGCAGCTCGTAGGGTGCGGTGTCGGTGGTGAGGGTGACGCCGGCGAGCTCCAGCGCGGGCCGCCCGCCCGGGAAGTCGTCCTGCACGACCCATTCCCGGAAGGGTTCGGCGGCGATGGCGGCCTCGTCCCTGGCGCCGATGAGGGACTCCACCGTCGCCAGGGTCTCCGGTGTACTGGCCGGCACGATGCGGTCGACCATGGTGCCCGGGAAGCTCAGCAACGCCATGACGTCCGGGTCCTGCAGCGCGTCGCCGACGAGGCCGCGCAGCAGCTCGCCGTTGCCGTTGAGGTTGTCGCAGCTGACCAGCGCGAGCGGAGTCTCGCGCAGCCGCAGGCCCCGCACCAGCAGGTCGAGCACGGCGGAGCCGGGCGCGTATGCCTTCTCGGTGACGGTGAACGTGACGATCTTGATCGCCGGGTCGGCGATGCGGCCGAGGACGGCACCCGGCTCGGACCCGGCGTGCAGCACGTTGTCGAACGCGCCGACGACCCGGGCGCTCGCATCCGGCCCGTCGACGGTGAGCACGCTGTACAGCATGTCCTGCGCGCGCAGCGCCTCCAGGACGTTCCGGGAGCTGGGCGCGACGCCGACGATCCCCCAGTCGCCGCCGCCCTTGGCGATCGCGTCCTCGATGTACACGGCCTGGTGCGCCCGGTGGAACGCGCCGAGCCCGAAGTGGAGGATGCCGGCGCCCACGTCGCCGGGCCGCACGAGCGGCTCGACCTTCAGGGGCGTCGAGAGGCTCAGGCGCGCCATGCCGGGCCGTCCGGGAAGGAGAACTCGGCGATCGACTCGGGGCGCAGCTCGACGCTGTACCCGGGGTTGACCGGCAGCCGGTAGCGGCCGTCGACCACGGTGACCGGATCGGTGAAGTGCTCGTGCAGGTGGTCGACGTACTCCACCATCCGGCCCTCCATGCTGCCGGTGATCCGCAGGTAGTCGAAGAACGCGAGGTGCTGCACGTATTCGCACAGTCCGACGCCGCCGGCGTGCGGGCAGACCGGCACGCCGAACTTCGCCGCCATGAGCAGCTCGGCGAGGACCTCGCCGACGCCGGCGACCCGGCACGCGTCGATCTGCATGACGCGGATCGCGTCGGCCTGCAGCAGCTGCTTGAAGATGACCCGGTTGGCGGCGACCTCGCCGGTCGCGACGCGGCACCGGCCGCCGGTGATCCCGTCGAGGGCCCGCTGGATGCGGGCGTGGCCGAGGACGTCGTCGGCGTGGGTCGGCTCCTCCATCCAGTACGGGTCGACCTCGGCGAGCCGGCCGAGGTTGGCGATCGCCTCGTCGACGTCCCACACCTGGTTGGCGTCGAGCATGAGCAGCGCGTCGGGGCCGATCTCGGACCGGATGATCCGGGCGCGGCGCACGTCGTCGTCGATGGCGCCGCCGACCTTCATCTTCACCGCGGTCCAGCCGTCGGCGACGGCCTGCCGGGTCAGCGCGCGGACCTTGTCGTCCGGGTAGCCGAGCCAGCCGACCGACGTCGTGTAGGAGGGCAGGCCGGCGGCGCGCGCGTGGGCGAGGCGCTCCTCGTACTCCGGCAGCCCCTTGTCGAGGATGGCGGCGGCCTCGTCGCGGGTGAGGGCGTCGGTGATGTGCTGGAAGTCCACGGCGGCGAGGAGGTCCGCGGTCGGCAGCTCGGCCAGCAGCTGCCACAGGGGCTTGCCGGCGAGCCGGGCCCGCAGGTCCCACACGGCGTTGAGGACGGCGCCGGCGGCGAGGGCGATGACGCCCTTCTCCGGGCCGAGCCAGCGCAGCTGCACGTCGGCGGTGAGGGTGCGGGACCCTTCGGCGGTGCACAGCTCCTCGACGGTGTGGCCGACGACGTGGTGCTCGAGGGCCTCGACGGCGGCGCAGGTGATCTCGTTGCCGCGGCCGTTGGTGAACGTGAGGCCGGTGCCGGTGACGCCTTCGGCGGTGGTGAGCTCGACGTAGGTGGCGGAGTAGTCGCCCCGGTTGATCGCGTCGGACCCGTCGCCCGCCGCGGCGGTGGGGAACCTGACGTCGTGGACGGTCAACCCGGTGATCATTGTGCTCCTTCAGCGACACGGGCGCCGACGGTGCGCGCGTAGACGCGCTTCGGCAGGTGGTAGGCGAGGTCGGCGATGGTCTCGGCGGCCTCGTCCAGGGGCAGGCGGTGCTCGGCGACGAGCCGGGCGAGGAACCCGGCGTCGACGCGGCGGGCGACGTCGTGCCGGACGGGGATGGAGCAGAACGCGCGGGTGTCGTCGACGAACCCGGCGGTGTTGGCGAAGCCGGCCGTCTCGGTGACCGTCTCCCGGAAGCGGCGCAGCCCCTCGGGGCTGTCCAGGAACCACCAGGGCGCGCCGAGGAACACCGCGGGGTAGCCGCCGGCGAGCGGCGCCAGCTCCCGGGTGAACGTGGTCTCGTCGAGCGTGTAGAGCACGACGCGGAAGCGCGGGTCGGTGCCGAACGCGTCGAGCAGCGGCTTCAGCGAGCGCACGTACTCCGTCGGCGAGGGGATGTCGCCGCCGACGTCGCGGCCGTGCCGGGCGAAGAGCGCGGTGTTGTGGTTGCGGGCCGCGCCCGGGTGCAGCTGCATGACCAGGCCGTCCTCGACCGACATGCGGGCGAACTCGACCAGCATGTGCGCGCGGAAGCGCTCGGCGTCGCGGCTGTCGGCCTTGCCGGTGAGTGCCTTGTTGAACAGCGCGGCGGCGTGCGCGGCCGGCAGCGCGAGGGTCGCCGCGGTCGGGTGGCCGTGGTCGCTGGAGGTGGCGCCGGCCGCGATGAACGCCTGCCGCCGCTCCCGCAGCCGCTCCAGGAACTGCGGGAACGTGGTCACGCCGAGCTGCTCGATCCGGCCGGCCCAGCCGGGCCACTCGAAGTCGACGACGTCGTCGGGGCGGAACGTGGTGATGACCCGCCCGCCCTGCCCGCCCCAGCCGTCGGCCTCGAGCTTGGCGTGCGCGGTGAGGTCCGACAGCGGCGACTCGGTGGTGGCGAGGACCTCGAGGTTGAACCGCTCGAACAGCGCCCGCGGCCGGAACGCGGGGTCGGCGAGGCGCTCGGACAGCAGGTCGTAGACGAGGTCGGCGGTGTCGACGCGCAGCGGCACGGTGACGCCGAAGACGTCGCAGAGGACCCGTTCGGTCCACAGCCGCGACGGGGTGCCGCGGAACAGGTGCCAGTTGGCGGCGAGGAGCCGCCAGATGGTGCGCCCGTCGGTCTGGGTGGGGCTGCCGTCGACGGTCGGCACGCCGAGCTCGTGCGGGGCGATGCCCTGGCTGGCGAGCATCCGGGTCACGTAGTGGTCGGGCACGACGATGAGCCTGGCCGGGTCGGGGAACGGCCGGTCGTCGGCGATGATCGCCGGGTCGACGTGGCCGTGCGGGCTGATGAGCGGGAGGTCCTTCGCGTGCCGGTACAGCTCCCGCGCGATCGACCGGAGGCCGGGCTCGGCGGGCAGCAGCTGGTCGTCGTGCAGCAGCGTCTTAGTCATTGCGAATCCTGACGGGCAGTCCGAGGGCGATGGACTCGTTGGCGGCCAGGCCGATGCGCAGCGCGCGGGCGCCGTCCTCGGCCTCGGCGGCGGCGACGCCGCTCGGTGGGCCCGCACCGAGCAGGTCGGCGAGCATGCGGGCGTCGCCGCCGCCGTGGCCCTCCCGCTCGTAAGGGATCGGGATCTCGCGCGGCTCGCTCCAATGTGGATGGACGCGCAGCGTGGCCCGGCCCGGCTCGGCGCCCTTGATGAGCCCGGTGGCCCCGGCCGCGACGTGGTCGCTCTCGACCACCTCCAGCTCGAGGCGGCCCTTGCTGCCGTTGAACATCACCCGGTAGCCCTCCCAGGGGGCGTAGGCGGTCAGGTGATAGGTCATCGTGGCGCCGCGCGCGTAGCGGACGAGGACGGCGAGGTCGTCCTCGATGGTGACGCCCGGCGCGAAGACGTCCTGGTCGCGCTGGTACCCGTCGCTGGTGCCGGTGTAGAGCTCGTCGCGGCGCGGGTCGCTGCCGAGCGCGAACCGGTCCCGGGGCGCCACGGCGCCGGCGCCGGCCTCGCCGTAGAAGAACAGCCGGCCCTGCGCGTAGACCTCGGCGGGCTCGTCGTCGAGCCACCAGTTGACCAGGTCGAAGTGGTGCCCGGACTTGTGCACGAGCAGACCGCCGGAGTTGGCCTTGTCGCGGTGCCAGCGGCGGAAGTAGTCGGCGCCGTGCCGCACGTCGAGCAGCCACTCGAAGTGCACGGATCCGACCTCGCCGATCTCGCCCGACGCGATCAGTCGCTTGAAAGTTTCATGGAGTGGGTTGTACCGGTAGTTGAAGGTCACCCGGACGCGGCGGCCCGTTCGCCGCACCGCGTCGAGGATTCTGGCGCAGCGCTGCGCGTCGACCGTCATCGGCTTCTCGGTGAGCACGTCGCAGCCGGACTCGAGAGCGGCCACGATGTACTCGTCGTGGACCCGGTCCACGGTGGTGACGATCGCGACGTCGACATTCTCCTCGTGCAGCATGCGGCGGAACTCGGTGGCTGGGTAGGTGGGGACCGGCGCCGGCAGCCGCGCGTTGTGCACGGCGAGGCGGTGCGGCTCCGGATCGGCGAGCGCGACGAGCGCGCAGGTGTCGCGATGCGGCCCGGTGAGTGCGCGCGTGAACATCTCAGCGCGCGATCCGGTGCCGACGATCGCGTAGCGGGTGTGCATCGGTTGTCGCTCCCTGGAACTGCTGCAGGCGACTGCAAAGGGTTGCAGCGATACTGTGCTCCACCGCCACACGTCGGGTCAATACCCCTGGATTTTCTGCATTCACAGGCGTTGACATGGCAGCAACCGTTTGCATTAATGACTCCGTGCCCGCCACTATTCGAGATGTAGCCCGCGCCTCCGGCGTCCATGTCTCCACCGTGTCGCGCACGTTCTCAGCACCGCATCTGGTCAACCCCGACACCCGGAGCAGGGTGCTGTCCACCGCGGAGAGCCTCGGCTACCGGCCCAACCGTGCGGCCCGCGCGCTCATCACCGGGCGGACGCACAACATCGGCCTGATCGTCGCCGACATCGCCAACCCGTTCTTCCCACCACTGATCAAGGCGGCGGAGTCGCAGGCCCGGCAGCGGGACTACCACCTCTTCGTCGCCGACACCAACGAGGACCCGGTCATGGAGGAGCAGCTCGTCCAGGCCCTCGCCAAGCAGGTCGACGGCGTGCTGCTGTGCAGCCCGCGCATGAGCAACGACCTGATCGAGAAGCTGCGCCGCGAGGTGCCGCTGGTCGTGGTGAACCGGGCCGTCGAGGGGCTCCCCGCGGTGGTGATGGACGTGTCGAACGGCGCGAAGGCCGCGATCGAGCACCTCGTCGGTCTCGGCCACACCGACCTCGCCCTGCTCGGCGGGCCGCGTGGCTCATGGACCAACCGGGAGATCCGGCGCTCTGCGACGGCCGCGGCGAAGGCCGCCGGGGCCAACCTGAACGTGCTCGGACCGCACCAACCGACCGAGGCCGCCGGCGCCGCCGCGTGCGACGCCGTGCTGGCCACCGGAGCGACCGCCGTGCTGGCCTACAACGACCTCATGGCGATCGGACTGCTCGAAGCCCTCCACGACCGGGGCGTCAGCGTCCCGGGTGAGCTCAGCGTCGTCGGCATCGACGACATCTCGCTCAGCCGTCTGATCCGCCCCAAGCTGACCACGGTCTCCACCCCGACCGCGGCCGCCGGGCGGGCGGCCGTCGACATGCTCCTGCAGCACGACGACGAACGCCGCACGAACGCGCTGGTGACGCTCCAGACGGAGCTCATCGTGCGCGACTCGACCGGGCCCAACCCACATTGATCCCCTGCCAGGGAGTGACACGCCATGTCCGGAACACCCCGCCGTAGACTTCTGGCAACCGCCGTCGCAGCAGTGTTGCTCGCTCCGCTCGCCGCCTGCGGCGACGACGGCGGCGAGGCACCAGCGGTCGACTCGACCAAGCCCGTCGAGCTGAGCATCTTCTGGTGGGGCGGCGACGCCCGTGCCAAGCTCACCGAAGAGGCGCTCGCGCTCTACACGAAGAAGCACCCCAACGTCACGTTCAAGAAGACGTGGCAGGCCAACCAGGGGTACTTCGACAAGCTCGCCACCCTCACCGCGGGCAACGACGCACCCGACATCTTCCAGATCGACGACAACTTCCTCACCGAGTACGCGTCGCGCAACGTCACGCTGGACCTGACGTCGTACCAGAAGTCGAACAAGCTCGACACGTCGAAGTTCCCCGAGAGCCTGTGGAAGTACGGCGTCGTGGACGGCAAGCTCGCCGGCGTCGCGTTCGGCGAGAACACGCAGGGCCTGGTGTTCAACAAGACCAAGCTCGCCGCGGCGAACCAGCCGCTGCCGACCACGGGCATGACGTGGGAGGCGTTCGTCGACTGGGCCGCGACGGCGACCACGGCCACGAAGGTCCCCGGCACGCAGGACCCGAGCGCGGACTACAAGGCGTTCTGGATCTGGCTGCGCCAGCAGAACAAGGACCTGTACAAGGACAAGGAGCTCGGCTTCACGGCGCAGGACGTGACCGCCTGGTTCGACCTGTGGAAGGGCGCCCGGGACCGCAAGGCCACCCCGACCGCCGACGTGATCCGCGAGGGCAACGCCACAGACATCACCAAGCAACTCGTCGTGACCGGGAAAGCGCTTACCTCGTGGGTCTGGGTGAACCAGCTGCCCGAGCTGCAGAAGAACACGAAGGACGAGCTCGGCGTCGTGGCGTACCCGGGCGACCCCAAGGCACAGTGGGCCCGCGCGGCGCTCTACTTCTCCGTCTACCGGGGCAGTGACAAGAAGGACGTGGCGGTCGACGTCATCAACTTCCTCGCCAACGACCCGGAGGTCGGCAAGGTCCTCGGCACCGACCGCGGCCTGCCGCCGAACCTCGACATCCGCGCCTCGGTGCTGGGCACCGTCACCGACGCGGCGATGAAGACCTCCATCGAGGTGGAGAACACGCTCGGCAAGACGTTCGGGCCCTCGCCGCAGGTCCCGCTGAAGGGGCACAGCACGCTGCGCTCCGAGCTGATCAAGGCCGCCGAGTCGGTGCAGGCCGGCAAGGCCACCCCCGCGCAGGCCGCCGAGGCCTTCATCACGGCCGCGAAGTCCGCAATCTCGAAGTGAGGCTCTTCCAGTGGCGCTGACCACCGCGCCGGCACCTTTGCACCGAGCGGCGAAGGGGCCCCGCATCGAACCGCGGGGCCCCCGTCGTGAAGGGCTCGCCGGCTATCTCTTCCTGACACCGTGGCTCGTCGGGCTGGCCACCATCACGGCCATCCCGATGCTGATGTCGCTGGTGCTGAGCTTCACCGACTACGACATCCTGTCGGACTGGTCCGAGCTCAACTGGGTCGGGTTCGACAACTACCAGCGGATGTTCACCGAGGATCCGACGTTCTGGCACGCCGTGCAGGTCACGGTGCTGTTCGCGGTCATCGCGACACCGCTGAAGCTCGGCGCCGCGCTCGGCGTCGCGCTGCTGCTCAACAAGGCGGTCCGCGGCGTCGGGCTGTACCGCAGCCTGTTCTACCTGCCGTCGCTGCTCGGCGGCAGCGTCGCCCTCGCGATCGTCTGGGTCTCGATGTTCAGCCGGGACGGCTCGTTCAACGAGCTGCTGTCCGTGTTCGGCATCGCCGGCCCCGGCTGGGTCAACGACCCCGACTACGCGCTCGGCACGCTGATCCTGCTGGCGATCTGGCAGTTCGGCGCGCCGATGGTCATCTTCCTGGCCGGCCTGAAGCAGGTCCCGGTGGAGCTGTACGAGGCGGCGTCGGTCGACGGCGCGGGCGCGTTCCGCAAGTTCCGGTCGATCACGCTGCCGATCCTGTCGCCGGTCATCTTCTTCAACCTCGTGCTGGAGACGATCCACGGCTTCCAGGGCTTCACGTCCGCGTTCGTCATCAGCGGCGGCACCGGTGGGCCCGTCGACTCGACCCTGATGTACACGCTCTACCTGTACATCAAGGGCTTCACCGACTACGAGATGGGCTACGCCTCCGCGCTCGCGTGGGTGTTCCTGCTCGCCGTCGGCCTGCTCACCGTCGTGCTGTTCAGCACGGGCCGGTTCTGGGTGCACTACGGGGATGAGCGATGAAGTCGATCCTGCGTACGGTGGTGATCCTCGCGCTGCTCGGGGTCATCCTCTACCCGCTGTTCTGGGTGCTCGGCAGCTCGCTCAAGAGCCAGCCGGAGATGCTGAGCAACGCCGGGGTCATCCCGGAGTCGTTCACCCCCGGCAACTACCCGAAGGGCTGGTCGCACCTCGACACCAGCTTCGGCCGGTTCTTCCTCAACAGCACGATCGTGTCGCTGCTGGTGGTGGTCGGCAACGCGCTGTCCTGCCTGCTCGCCGCCTTCGCCTTCGCCCGGCTGCGCTTCCGCGGGCGGGCCACCTGGTTCGCGGTCATGGTCGGCACGCTGCTGCTGCCCGGCCACGTGCTGATCGTCCCGCAGTTCATCGTGTTCCGGCAGCTCGACCTGGTCGGCGGCGAGTTCCCGTACCTGCCGCTGATCCTGCCGCACTTCCTGGCCACCGAGGCGTTCTTCGTCTTCCTGATGGTCCAGTTCATGCGCGGCATCCCCCGCGAGCTCGACGAGGCCGCGAAGATCGACGGCTGCACCACGTTCGGGGTGTTCCGCAACGTGATCCTGCCGCTGAGCCGCCCGGCCCTCGTGACCACGGCGATCTTCTCGTTCATCTGGACCTGGAACGACTTCTTCCGCCAGCTGGTGTACGTGTCGGACCTGCCGAAGTACACGGTGCCGGTCGCGCTGCGGCTCTTCATCGACTCGCAGGGCCAGTCGGAGATCGGGCCGATGTTCGCGATGTCGGTCCTGTCGCTGCTGCCGGTCTTCCTGTTCTTCCTCGCCTTCCAGAAGATGCTCGTCGAGGGCATCAACACCTCCGGCCTGAAGGGGTGAGCGCCGTGGCGCGTCGCGGGTTCACGGAGACGGTCACGGTGGCGGCCGACCTCGCCCTGGTCGGCATCGCCGTCACGGTGTGCAGCCTGCCGGTGCTCACCGCCGGCGCGGCCGTGCACGCGGGCTCGGTCGCCGTGCGCGACGTCATCGAGGGCTCCGCCGTGCGGCCGTCGCGGCTGTGGCGGGTGTTCGTGCGCTCGCTGCTGCCCGGCGCCGTCTGCACGGTCGCGGCCGCCACCCTCGCGTGGCTCCTGCTGTTCAATCTCGGCGCCGTCGCCTCAGGCCGGGTCCCGGGCGGGTTGCCCGTGCTCGTGGCGACCGGCGCCGTCGCCGCCGCACTGCTCGCCGCCGGCGCTCTCGGCGTCGTGCACCTGGCCCACCACGGTTCGTGGTCAGGTGCGCTGCGTTGGGCGGCGGGCACCGTGTGGCGGCAACCGCTCACGGCGGCGATGGTGGCCGGGGTGTCATCCATCGCCGCCGTGATCGGCGCGATGATCCCCGTGACGGCCCCGCTGCTCGTCGGGTACCTGTTGTTCGCGGTGCACGTGATCGCCGCCCGCCGCCTTTCCGAGCCGGCCCCGGATTCCGAGCCGGCTCCGGATTCCGCGGCGGTGACGGTTTCCGGGCCGTCTCCGGTGCGGGGCTGAATCGCTTTCCCTATCGCATTTCCGCCGCCGCCCGTGTACGGATTCCGCCGTGCACGGGCGGCGCCGTTTCCGGGCTCCGGCGGGGTATCCAGAAAATGCACGACGCCCGCCCCGCGGTCTCGCGGGACGGGCGTCGTGACGGTTTCGATCAGAGGTGGCCGGCGACCGCGGGGAGCAGGTCGCGGAACGTGCGCCCCGAGGCCTGGGTGCCGAGGGCGGTCATCGTCCAGCCCTGCTGGTCGCGGGTGACCTTGGCCATGACCTGCGCGGTGTGCGGGCCCGAGCCGCTGAGGTCGAAGCGGGCCAGCTCGGCGCCGTTCGTCTCGTCGACCAGCCGGCAGTACGCGTTCTCGATCTGGGCGAAGCTCTGCCCGGTGAACGAGTTGACCACGAACACCAGCGTGCGGACGTTCAGCGACAGCGCGACCAGGTCGACGATGATGCTCTCGTCGTCGCCCTCGCCCGCGCCGGTGACGTTGTCGCCGGTGTGCTGGACGGCGCCGTCGTTGCTGCGCAGCTGGCGGAACCACACCTGGTCGACGAGCTGGTTGGCGCTGTCGAACAGCAGGCAGGACGCGTCCAGGTCGATCGACTGGGTCTTCAACCCGCCGAACAGGCCCTTCTTCTTCATCGCGTCCCAGCCCAGGCCCATGCGGACCTTGGTGAGCGTGCCGCCGCCACCCTTCACGAGGGAGACGGACTGGCCCTTGCTCAGACTCACACCCATACGTATGCCTTCCCGATTGCTGTCGGCGAAGCTGTCATTTCCGTCCGGCCGCCCAGCGCATGCCCCAGCCGTAGGTCTCGTCGAGCAGGCGCTGGCCGCCGCGGACGTAGCGGACCTCACGGCGCACCGACACGTCGGCGCCGTTGCCCTCGATCATGGCGATCGCGCACATCATGGCGGCCGGGTCCGGCTCGTCGAGGTGGATCTCCAGCTGGGGGCCGGCGACCGGGAACAAGGTCACCACGGCCTGGGCCGCGGCCCAGTTGGGGGTGCCCTCGTAGATGAACGCGAACACCAGGATGCGGCGGATGTTCGCCGCATACCGCAGGTCGACGAAGAGGTTCTCCCCGCCGGTGCTGGTGCCGCTCCGGTCGTCGCCGTCGAGGCGGCAGATCGGGTCGCGGCCCAGGGTGTGCACGTCACGCAGCGAGTCGCCGAGGGCCTGGACCACGCCCTTGGAGCCGTCGCTGTACTCGTAGAGGCAGCCGAGGTCGAGGTCGACGCCCTTCGGCTTGCGGCTGAACAGCCCGCCCTTGGCGGCGGGCTGCGCCCAGTTGAGGTTGACCCGGAGGATGCCCGCTGCCCCGCCCTGCTTGGCAAGCGAGACAGCCGGCGCGGCCTTGGTCAGCGTGACCTTGGACAGCGAGACCGGGTTGTTCGGATTCGTCACGGCGTTGCCTGCCTTCCCGGACGGGGTACGCGGGTTTGAGTTGCGGGGGTTACGAACGGCCGGCGAGGCTCTCGGTCCGCTCCTCGGCCGCCTCGGCGGCGCTGTTGCGCCGGTTGAGGACCACCGAGGACAGGAACGCGGCGAGGATGAAGCCGACACCGATCAGGCCGGTGACGACCTCGGGCACCTCGAACTTGATCCCGACCAGCAGGATCGCGGCGAGGGCACCGATCGCCCAGTGCGCGCCGTGCTCGAGGAACACGTACTCGCTCAGGGTGCCCTTGCGGACCAGGTAGACCGTCAGCGACCGGATGTACATCGCACCGACGCCGAGGCCGGCGGCGATGACGAAGATGTTCTGGCTGATGGCGAAGGCGCCGATGACACCGTCGAACGAGAACGACGCGTCGAGCACCTCGAGGTAGAGGAACAGGAAGAACGCGGCCTTGCCGGCCACCTGCACGACGGCGTTCGGGCCGCCGGACTTACCCTTGTCGATGTCGCCGGCGTCGCCGTGGATCCCGGCGGCGGACTTCTCGTCCTCGTCCTCTTCCTCGTCGTCACCGAGGCCACCGGCGTTCTCGAAGAGCTCACCGAGGCTGTTGACGAGGATGTACACCGCGATGCCGAGCACACCGGAGACCATGACGGTGCCGACGTCCTTGGCGAGGGTCTCCGCCGCGATGACGAGGACGGCCAGGGAGATGACCACGGACAGCTGGTCGAGCTTGCCGATCTTCGCGAGCGGCTTCTCCAGCCAGGTCAGCCAGGTGTGCTCGCGGGTCTCGAAGATGAAGTCGAGGAAGAGCACGAGCAGGAACATGCCGCCGAAGGCGGCGATGCTCGGGTGCGCCTCGTGCAGCAGCGCGGCATAGGTGCCGGGCTCGTCGACCGACCCGCCCTCGAGGGCGAGCCGGACGACGTCGACCGGGTTGAGCTGGGCGGTGATGCCGACCAGCAGCAGCGGGAAGACCAGGCGCATGCCGAACACGGCGATGAGCACACCCACGGTGAGGAACAGCCGTTGCCACCAGGCGTTCATCCGCCCGAGCACGGTCGCGTTGACCACGGCGTTGTCGAACGACACCGAGATCTCCAGCACGCACAGGATTGCGACGATCAGGAACGCGGAGGGCCCGCCGAGGAAGAAGGCGGCTATGAGTGTCGCCACGGTGACCGCCAGCGACCAGCCGAATGTCTTCAGGAACATCTGTCACACCGTTTCGGGCTCATCAGGGAAGTTGCGGTGCGCCGACCTTACTATCCGACGTTGACGCCGAAGTCCCCGGCGATGCCCCGCAGGCCGGATGCGTATCCCTGACCGACGGCGCGGAACTTCCATTCGGCGCCATTCCGGTACAATTCGCCGAACACCATGGCGGTCTCGGTGGAAGCGTCCTCGCTGAGATCGTACCGCGCGAGCTCGACGCCGTCGGCGCTGTTGAACACGCGGATGAAGGCGTTGCGGACCTGGCCGAAGGACTGCGAGCGGGTGTCGGCGTCGTAGATGGACACCGGGAAGACGATCTTGTCGACATCGGCGGGCAGGCCGGCCAGGTTGACCTTGATCTGCTCGTCGTCGCCGCTGCCCTCACCGGTCAGGCTGTCGCCGGTGTGCTGGATGTGACCGTCCGGGGTGGCGAGGTTGCCGTAGAAGACGAAGTGCTTGTCGGAGTAGACCCGGCCCTCGGCGTTCGTGGCGATCGCGGAGGCGTCGAGGTCGAACTCGGTGCCGGTCGTCGTGCGGACATCCCAACCGAGGCCGACGGTCACCGCCGTCAGACCGGCGGGACCCGCCTGCTTGGTCAGTGAGACGTTGCCACCTTTGGTCAGGCTGATGCCCATACCGATCTCCCAGTCATTCAGTGTTGACTACAGGTTTGCCTGCGGTTCCCCCGGCGTCAGGCGGCGCCAGGGGCTGCTCATGATGTTGCCCGCCCGACAGTATCGTCCGCCCGCCAGCAAGGGCCGGCGTTCACCGTTCCTACGGGCGCGTCCGCTTGAAGGGTTGGGGTAGGCTCCGGCTTGTTCGATCAATGTTCGACAGTAGCCGGAAGCGCGTTAGCTTTGAAGGCGGCTCCGGTGTCGTCGATCAGCCGGATGAATATATCCGACAGGCCGATCGGACATGGTTGACGACCATAACGAGAGCGCGAGGAGAGTTCCATGTCCGTCACCCTCACCAAGGGCGGCAATGTCTCGCTCACCAAGCAGGCGCCGAATCTCCGCGCGGTGATGATCGGCCTCGGCTGGGACGAGCGGGCCACCACCGGCGCCGAGTTCGACCTGGATGCCAGCGCCCTGATGCTCGGTGAGAACGGCAAGATCCTGTCCGACCAGCACTTCGTCTTCTTCAACAACCTGAAGAGCCCCGAGGGTTCGGTCGAGCACACCGGCGACAACCTCACCGGCGGTGGCGACGGCGACGACGAGAAGATCCTCGTGGACCTCGCGGCGGTGCCCGCCCAGTGCCACAAGATCGTGTTCCCGGTCTCCATCTACGAGGCCCCGCAGCGCGGCCAGTCGTTCGGCCAGGTCCGCAACGCCTTCATCCGGGTGGTCAACCAGGACGGCGGCGCCGAGCTGACCCGCTACGACCTGACCGAGGACGCCTCCTCCGAGACCGCGATGATCTTCGGCGAGCTGTACCGGCACGGCGGCGAGTGGAAGTTCCGGGCCGTCGGCCAGGGGTATGCCTCGGGCCTCGCGGGGATCGCCCGCGACTTCGGCGTCAACGTCGGCTGAGCTGCTCCAACGCGAGTTGATGGGAAGGGTTCCTGCGATGTCCGAACTCGATCTCGGTGGCGCCCCGCAACAGGGCGCGCTGGTGCTGACGCCCCCCGCGCCCGTCGTGGTGGTGGAGCCGCAGCAGGCGGCCGGTGCCGTGCCCGTCCAGACGGAGAAGCAGCTCGAGCTTCGGCAGAAGGCGGCCGCCTTCGTCGAGGAGCTCGCCGCGATCGACACCAACTCGCCCGCCTTCCAGCAGAAGGTGGCCTCGATCACCTCGATGGGCGAGCAGGACATGCGCGCGGCGGCCGGGATGTCCAACCGCATGTTGGAGCGTCCCGCCGCCGCGATGGGCCGCGGCCGCGGCCGCGCCGCCACCGACGACGCCCAGGTCAGGGTCGCCAACACCCTCGTCGACCTGCGCACCACGATCACCGAGCTGGACCCCAACCGGGCCGACCTGACCGGGGTGCAGAAGGTCCTGAAGTGGCTGCCGGGTGGCGACAAGATCGACCGGTACTTCGCCAAGTACAAGTCGGCCCAGTCGCACCTCAACGCGATCATCGTCGCGCTGGAGTCCGGTCAGAACGACCTTCGCAAGGACAACGCGGCCATCGAGACCGAAAAGGTCAACATGTGGACCACGATGGGCCGCCTCGCGGAGTACAACGAGCTCGCCGCGGCCCTCGACGAGGCGATCGCGGCGAAGGTGTCGGCCCTGGAGTCCTCGGGTCAGACCGAGGCCGCGGCGACGCTGCGCTCCGACGCGCTGTTCCCGGTCCGGCAGCGCCGGCAGGACATCATGACCCAGATGGCGGTCAACGTGCAGGGCTACATGGCCCTCGACCTGGTCCGGCGCAACAACCTGGAGCTCATCCGGGGCGTCGACCGGGCGCAGACGACCACCGTCGCGGCGCTGCGCATCGCGGTGATCGTGTCGCAGGCCCTGGCCCGGCAGAAGCTCGTGCTGGACCAGATCACCCAGCTCAACACGGTGACCTCGAACCTCATCGAGGCGACGTCCCAGCAGCTCAAGACGCAGGGTGCGGCGATCAACCAGCAGGCCGCGTCGGCCACCATCGACATCAACAAGCTCCAGGCGGCGTTCGACAACGTCTTCGCCACCATGGACGCGGTCGACACCTTCCGCGCGCAGGCGGTCGACTCGATGGCGCAGACGGTCCACGCCCTGGAGGGCCAGATCGAGCGGGCCAAGCCGTATCTCGAGCGCACGCTGCGCGGCCAGCAGACCGGCTGAGCCCACCGTGCGCTGGCTACGTTGGTGGGGGGACGACGACGAGACGCCGCCCCCTGCCGCCGCCCCGACCGCGGACTCCTCCGGGGACCCGGTCGGCGACACCACCCAGATCCTCAAGCGGATCACCGACGCCGAGCACTTCGTCAACCAGCAGGCGGCCAGGCTGCCGGCGGCCGCCGTGGTGAGGTCGCGCTGGCTCACCGACACGCTCCGGGAGATCCTGGACACGTCGGCGACCCGGCCGCTCGACATCCACGCGGTGCTGCTGGTCCGCAACACCGTCGAGGACTTCCTGCCGACCACCCTTCGCAGCTACCTGACCCTGGAGGCGTCGATGCGCGACCGGCCCGCCCCGGTCCCCGAGCTGCTCGCGCAGCTCGACCTGCTGCAGGAGGCCACGTCCAACATCCTGGTCGCCGTGCGCGCCCAGGACCGCGACGCGCTCACCACCCAGGGCAACTTCCTGCGCACCAAGTTCTCCGGCTCCGACCTGGACCTGCCGTGAGCGGGCCGGAGCGCAGCGGAGCGACCGCTCACCATGGGCGCAGTGTTGGGTCAGGCCGGCGCCGGAGCGCAGCGGAGGTGACGGCATGACCAAGGAGATGAAGCGGGGGGCGAACGTCACGCTCACCCGGGAGATCCCCGACCTGCGCGGGGTGGTGCTGGGCGTGCAGTTCTCCGCGGGCCTCGAGCACGTCCTCACGGACAACATCGTGGTTGCGGCGATCCTGTGCCGGGGTGACGGGGACGCCGTCTCCGAGCGGCACTTCGTGTACTTCAACCAGCTCTCCTCGCCGGACCTGTCGGTGCAGCAGCTGCGCGAGGTCGTCGGCGAGGACCACGACCAGATCGAGGTCGACCTCATGGCCGCGCCGGCCGAGGTCACGCGGATCGTCATCGTCATGTACGTCAACGAGGGCACCGCGGTCCGCCGCACCCTCGGCCGGCTGAAGACCTGCGTCATCAGGGTCCTCAACCTCGACGGCAACGCGGAGCTGATCCGGTCGGAGAACCTCGCCCCCGCGCTGGACCTGGAGATGGGCCTGGCGCTCGGCGAGCTGTACCGGCACAGCGGCGGCTGGAAGTTCAAGGTCCTCGGCGACGGCTACGCCAACGGCGTCACCGCGCTCGCGGCCGACTACGGGATCCGGTTGTGACCGGCGCGGACGACCTGTCCTGGATCCGCCACCGCGCCGTTCCCGCCCGGACCGGCGCCACCGAAGACCTGTCCTGGATCCGCCACCGCCGCCTCCCCGCGACCGCCGCCTCGTCCGCGGACCTGGCCGCTCCCGCCCCGTCGGGCGACACGCCCCTGGACCTCTCCGGCCCGGCGGGCAGCACCTCCCTGGACCTCTCCGCCCCGGCCACGCCTCCCCCGGCGCCCGCCCGGGCCGGCGGCAGCACCTCGCTGGACCTGTCCGGTCCCGCCGCGCCGCCGCAGTCCGGCAGCACGTCGCTGGACCTCTCCGGGCCGGCCGCCCCGCCCGCGCGGCCCGGGAACACGTCGCTGGACCTGTCCGCTCCCGCCGCGCCGCCGCCCCCGCCGTCCGGCAGCACGTCGCTGGACCTGTCCGGGCCGACGCCGCCCCCGGCCGCGCAGTCCGGCGGCACGTCGCTGGACCTGTCCGGACCCACGCCACCCCCGGCCGCGCGCTCCGGTGGCACCTCCCTCGACCTGTCCGGTGGCGGCCCGCCGCCGCCGGCCGTCCAGCACGGCGGGACGTCGCTGGACCTGTCCGGCCCCGCCGCGCCGCGGACGCCCGTGCCGGCCGCTCCCCCGCCCGCGACGGCGTTCACCCCGCCGCGGACGAACCCGTCGGCGCCGACGGTGCTGGGGCCGCGGCACCCGTCGGTCATGCTGAGCCGGCTCCAGTCCGGGATCGGCGCGCTGACCTTCGAGGCAGCGTGGTCGCCGGACGAGGGGTTCGCGCTGGGCTGCGCGTTTCAGCTGGACTCCGGCACGTCGTCGGTCCTCAGGCCGGGCGAGACCTTCGGCCCGCTCACCATGGACCGCCGGGCCGGGCACCAGCGGCTCCGCTTGGACCTGCTGCACGGCCGGCAGCTGCGGCGGCTCATCATCTTCGGCATCCCCACCGCCGACCCCGGCCCCTACTGGGCCGGCACCCTGCTGATCAGCACCCACGGCCACGCCCGCGTCGAGGTGCCGGTCCAGCCCCCGCCGCCGGGCCCGACGGTCCTGCTGTCCCTCTACAACGTCGACGGCGAGATCGTCCTCCGCGCCGAAGCCCAGACGGTGCCGGGCCGCACCCGGGACGCCTGCCTCGCCTTCGGCTACGACCGCATCGCCTGGCGCGACGCCGACACCGCCATCCCACCGGCCGCCTGACCCCCACCGGCGCCATCACGGACGCCACCACCAACGCCACCACGGGCGCCACCCGCGCCACCGCCGACGCCACCTGCAACGCCATCAGCGGCACCACGGGCCCCACCCCGGCCCCGGCCACCGCCACCGCCACCGCCACCGCCACCGCCAGCAGTGTCGGCGCCGGCGGTCCGGCGGGCGCGGTACGAGGCCGCCTTGACCCTGTTGCCGCACTCCTCCATGCCGCACCAGGTGCGGTTGCCGGCCCTGGACCGGTCCACGAACAACCTCGTGCACTCGTCGAGGGCGCACTCCCGGACGGTGAGGGACCCGAGGGAGCCGAGCAGCTCGACCGCGGCGACCGCGACGGCGGCCCCGATCGACGCGCCCGCCGCCGACGGCGGCCCCGCCCGCCGGACCCCGCCCGCGGTGAGCGTCACCCTCGGCGCCGGCGCCACGGCCGCGGCATTCAGCGCGCGCAGGTCCGCCGGCGGCCACGGCTGCCCCGCCAGCCCCGCCACGGCGAGCCGGTAGACCGCTTCCCGCAGCTCCAGCAGTCCCGTGAACTCCACAGTGGACAGTCGGGGCGCGGTGGACAGTACACCGGCCGCCACCGCCCATCGAGCCGCCTCGGCCGGCCCGGTGAGGAGCTCCTCCGGGGCGGCCGAACGGCGCCACTTCAGCGTGCCGGCGAAGTCGAGCGCGAGGTCACCGCTGACGAACACGAACGTCACGTCACCACCTTGACAGGTGACGCGCCCCCGGCGCAAGGTTGGCGTCACCGGTCAAGCAGGTGACGCGAGAGGGACGGGCATGATCAGCGCCGAGGAGTACCTGTACTACACCGACCGCGCGCTGGACGGCATGGTCCGCATCGTCACCGAGCTCGGCGACGAGCGGGCCGGCCGCCGGCCGCTGCCCGGGGCCAACTCGCCGTTCGCGCTGCTGACGCACTGCCTGGGCGTGGCCGAGTTCTGGGCCGGGACGCTCGTCGCGGGCCGCCCCTCGGATCGCGACAGGGACGCCGAGTTCACCGCCGAGGGCCGCGTCGAGGACCTCCTCCAGAGGGTCGAGGCGGTCCGCGGACAGTTCGCCGAGGACGTGCGCGCCGCCGCGCCGGACGAGCCGATCCGCGGCACGCCGCCCGCCGGGTTCCAGGGGCCGGACCGGGTCGGCACCCAGGGCGCCGCGCTCCAGCACGTCTTCGAGGAGCTCGCCCAGCACCACGGCCAGATGGAGATCCTGCGCGACTGCATCGCGCCGCGACGCCCGGACGCCATCAGGGGCAGCGGCGTGAAGTGGGGCTCCACCGCGCCGGACACGATCGCCGCGTGGGTCGCCGACATGGACCTCGGCGTCGCCCCCGCGATCCGCGACGGCCTGCTGGACCTCGTGCACCGCGAGGACTTCGGCTACCCGTTCTGGCGCGGCGAGGACCCGGTCGTCGCCGCGTTCGAGGACTGGATGCGGCAGCGGCACGGCTGGAGCCCGCGCCCCGGCCGGACCCGGGTCTTCACCGACGTGCTGCAGATCCTGCAGGTGATGGTCGAGCACACGACCGCGCCCGGCGACGGGGTGGCGATCCACGTCCCGGCGTACCCGCCGTTCCTCGCCAGCATCCAGCGGGCCGGGCGGCGGATCGTGCCGCTGCCGATGCTCGACGACGGCGCGCGGTGGACGTTCGACACCGGGCGGCTCGCCGAACGGCTCGCCGGCTGCCGGCTGCTGGTGCTCGTCAACCCGCACAACCCGACCGGCCGGGTGTTCGACCGGGCCGAGCTGGCGGCCGTCGCGGCGGTCGCGGAGCGCCTGGATCTCGTCGTGCTCACCGACGAGATCCACGCCGACCTGGCGTACGAGCCGCACCGCCACACCCCGTTCGCGTCGCTGAGCGAGGAGACCGCCGCCCGCACGGTGACCGCGACGTCGGCGACGAAGGCGTTCAACCTGGCCGCGCTGCGGCTCGCCGTCGCGCACGTCGGCCCGCCGGCGGTGTGGCGGTCGCTCGACGCGCAGCCGATCGACCTCTACGGCACGCCCAGCATCGCGGGGAGGGTCGCGACGGTCGCGGCGTGGCGGGAGTCGTACACCTGGCTGAACCGCACCAGGGAGCTGCTGCGGCGCAACCGTGACGCCGTCGCCGCCCGCCTCCCGCACCGCGCGCCCGAGGCCACCTACCTGAGCTGGATCCCCTGGGGCGGCACGGATCCGGCCGGGCACCTGGAGCGGGCCGCGAAGGTCAGGCTGAGCCCGGGCGCCGACTTCTCCGCGGGCACGGCCGTGGACACCGCCGGGTTCGTCCGGCTCAACTTCGCCACCGGTCCCGGCGTGCTCGCCGAGATGCTGGACCGGCTCGAACCCGCGGCGGCGGAGTCTCCTAGACTGCTCGACCATGCGGGGGATCAGGAGAGGTCGATATGACAACCTGCGGCGCATCGAAGGCAGCGATCCGGAGGCCGACTACCTGCTGATCCACCAGCTCACGCTCCGCGAGGAGTTCCCCTGGGACATGCGGATGGCGTTCAACCTGGCCTTCAACCGGTCGTTCGCCCTCCCCCGCGTCGCCGCGGAGCTGGTGCGGACCGGGCGGGTCCTGACCGAGCCGCGCCGGCGCGCCGACGACACCGGCATCATCATGTACGAGATCCTCATGCACGGCTTCGAGCACCCCCGCGGCCGGCTGGCGCTGCGGCTGCTCAACGAGGCGCACCGGCAGGTCCCCGCCAGCAACGACGACAGCGTCTACGTCCTGGCCGCGCTGGTGGTCGTCCCGATGCGGTGGCTGCGGCGGTACGGCTGGCGCGCCCCCGCCGGGCAGGAGCGCGAGGCGGCCGCCCGGTACTACCGCGAGGTCGGCCTGCGGATGGGGATCCGCGACATCCCGGCCGGCTACGCGGCGTTCGAGGCGTGGTTCGACGCGTACGAGGCGGCCCACCTGCGGCACACCCCGGAGGCGGAGCGGATCGAGCGCGTCACCCGGGAGCTGCTGCGCGGCCGCATCCCGAAGCCGTTGCGGGGGGTGGCGGACGCGCTGATCGCGAGCCTCTACGATCCGCCGTTGCGCCGCGCGTACGCGGTGCCGGACCCGCCGGCGTGGGCGCGGATCGGGCTGCACGCGGTGCTGCGGTCGCGGGCGCTGCTGCTGCGGCTGGCGGGGCCGCGCACGACGCCGCTCTTCGCGGACGGGATCGTCACGAAGTCCTACCCCGACGGCTACGACCTGGCGAAGCTGGGCCGACCGTCGTCGTGACCGTCGTCGTCACTCTGGCCAGCGACGGGGTCCTGGGTGTGGAGCCGAAGCCGAAGCGCACCGGCGGGTCGACGGCCGTCAGGGGGCCCAGGTCGGCGCCGTCCCAGGTGGCGGTGGCGGCGACGATGCGGTGGAGGTCCTGGACGCCGTACCACTCGTGCCGGTTGTTGCCGGCGCTGCCGTGGGTCCGCACGCCCGGCTGGAGCAGGCGCGCGGGGCGGTCGATCGCGGCGATCCAGCGCGGGTGCCGGGCGAGGGCCGGCGGGACGCAGCGCAGGAGCGTGCCGAGCCACCCGCGTGCGCCGGTCGTGAACCGGAGGCTGAGCGGTCCGGCGTCGGCGGCCCAGGTCGTACCGACGCGGAGAACGGCGACGCGAACGACCTGGACGTCGTCGAACCGGTAGGTTCCGGCGACGAACTCGGCGAGGTCCGCGGTGCCGGCCAGCAGGACCCGTTGACCGTCGGGGCGCTCTACCATGACGTCGCTGACCGGGCCGAACGGGGAGCGGGGCCAGTGCCCCAGGACGAGCCGGGTGCCACCGCCGGTGCCGACGCCGGCGATCCAGCCGTCGAACCGCATGGTGGTCATCACGTCCAGTGTGCCGTCAGGCTTGTCCGGGTGTCGGCAGTGGTTCGGCGGGTTTCGGTCTGCGGTCGGCGTGCGGCTTGCGGTGGGCCGTCAGGAGCAGCACGGCGCCGGTGAGGCAGAGGGTCGCGGCGGCGGCGTAGGCGTAGCGGTAGCCGAAGTGCTGGGCGAGGCCGAACAGGGGGCCGACGAGGATCGCGGCGACCGGGTAGGCGTTGCCGGCGAGGGTCGCGGCGCGGCCGGGCTCGCCGGGCAGCATCTCCTGCACGTACGAGATGCCGAGGCCCTGCACGGCGGCGATGAAGCTGGCGTTGACCAGCTGGGCGGCGGCGACCTGCCAGGTGTGCACGGACGCCGTGACGAGCACGTAGTAGAGCACGCCGAGGCCGGCGCCGATGACGACCAGGCGGCGCAGCGGCCACCTCGTCGACAGCGCGCCGAACCCGAGCATCAGCGGGATCTCCAGCGCCGCGCACAGCCCGAGGACGAGGCCGGCGTCGCGCACCGAGCCGCGCAGGTCGTGGCTGAGGAACAGCGGCAGCGCCTGGACCCCGAGCACGCCGGCGGCCTGCACCAGGGTGAGCGCGGCGACGACCTGCAGCACCCTGGACGGCGCGTGCTCCGGCGCCTCGCGTTGCGGTTTCGGCGTCGGCGCGACGTCGCCCAGCACGAACACGGCGACGAGGACGGCGGCGGCGTACATGGTGGCCGCGCTCAGGTACAGGACGCGGAAGCCGCCGAGCTCGACGAGGAACGCGGCGGCGGGCGGGCCGGCGACCCACGCGATCGAGAACAGCATCCGCAGCGTGCTGATCGTCATCGCGGCACGGGTGGAGCCGCGCTGCTCCAGGGCCTCCCGGGCGTAGGCGAACGCCTGCGGGAAGAGCGAGCCGCTGATCGCGGTCACCGTCAACGTCAGCGCGAGCAGCACCCAGTAGTCGCGGACGAACGCGGTGGCGGTGGCGCTGACCCCGCCGGCGGCGGCCGCGACGGCGAGGACCTGCCGCCGCACGGCCTTCCTGTCCGAGAGGCGGCCGATGACCGTCGAGGACACGACCATCGACACCGGGCCGGCGACGAGGAAGGCTGCGACGTGCACCGGGTCGGCCTTGACGGCGGTGCTGAGGAACAGCGACACGAACGGGCCGACGATCGACGTGGACAGGCCCACGAACAGGAACATCACGCCGAGCGGCACCAGGACCTTGGGGGCCTTGCTGACAGGGGCGTCGGCCAGTGTGCTCGTTACCACGAGCTTGGACGTTACCGCTAAAGAAGGTTTCCGGAGGCGGCTTCGTGCTTTGGATCACTTGCCTTCGGCTGCGACGGTTTCCTGCTTGACGGCGCGGCGTTGTCGGCTTTCGTCAGCCGCGTCGGGCTTGTCGGACTTTTCAGAGGGCGTCGGACTTTTCAGAGGGCGGGGGCTGCCGCGGCGAAGGGGACGGTGTCGACGCCCAGGGCGAGCGCGACCCCGCCGAGGGCGGCGGCCCGCAACGACAGCGCACTCTGGGCGACCTCGACCGACGCCGCGGCGGCCGTGAACGCGGTCTCGGCCAGGCCGCGCTGGAGCGGCTCGCGCAGGATGTCGGTCGCCGCGCCGAGCTCGTCGCCGAGCAGGACCCGCTGCGGGTTGATGAGGTTGACGAGGTTGCCCAGCGCGTACCCGAGCTGGGTGCCGGCGTCGGCGAGGAGCCTGCGGCAACCGGGGTCGCCGGCCTGTGCGAGCGCGATGAGCCCGGCGAGGTCGGTCAGCTCGGGGTGCGACAGCCGGGCGTGGCTGAGCAGCGCCCGCCCGCCGACGGACAGCTCGACGCAGCCGCGGTTGCCGCACCGGCAGACCGGCCCGCGGGCGTCGAGGGTCACGTGGCCGAGCTCCCCGGCGGTCCCGGCGGCGCCCCGGTAGAGCCGGCCGTCCAGCACGATGCCCGCGCCGATGCCGGTGGCGAGCTTGACGTAGACGAGGTCGGCGCAGCCACGGCCGGCGCCCCAGACGTATTCGCCGAGCGCGGCGAGATTGGCGTCGTTGTCCACCCGTACCGGCAGCGAAAGGCGATCGGTGAGCTCGTCGGCGGGCAGCACGTCCGCCCATCCCGGCAGCATGCCGGGGGACCCTATACGCCAGTCGCGGGTGATCGGCGCCGGCACCCCGAGCCCGACGCCCACCACGTCGGCCCGGGTGGCGCCGATGCCGTCGAGGGCCGCGTCGACGAGCGTGGTGCCGAGGTCGAGCGCCTCGCGGGGCCGGTCGTCGATGTCGAAGTCGGTGCGGGACTGCCGCTCGGTGAGCACGGCGTGGCCGAGGTCGGCGAGCGCGACCCGGACGTGCCGGCGGCCGACGTCGACGCCGACCGCGATCCCGGCCCGGCGGGTCAGCCGCACCACGGAGGCCGGCCGGCCGCCGACGGGCTTGGCCGCGGCACCCACCTGCTCGCTGACGAGGTCGGCGCCGCCGAGGTCGGCGAGGGCCGAGGAGACCGTCGGGCGGGACAGGCCGCTGAGGTGGACGAGCTCCGCGCGGGTGCGTGGCCCGTACAGGCGCAGCGTCTCGGCCACCCTCCGGCCGGCGCCGCCGGTGTCGGGGTGCCAGAGGGTGTGAGGGTCGATGCGCTGGGCCACCACGGCGGAATCCTCATAGGACTCGCGTGTTCTGTCAAGGACTTACTGAAACTATCGCCCCAAACCGGTATGCAGCTTCGGTATTTGTCAGCTCTTGACAGAACTTGTTCGGCCGGTGGCTCCCGGCGAAATCTACACGCTTTTCGTTCGTCCACTGTGGACCTTTGGGAGGAACTTTCAGGTATCTATCCGGACGTCCCGGTCATTCCCGGTCACCGGCCGGTCCCACGGACGCAAAAAATGTCGCACCCGGTGACTAACGTGCCGGGGGTCAAGATGACGCAGGGACATTCGGACCCCGATGAGGCAGGGATCGCATGACGTGGCTGACCGCCGGCGGTGGCTATGAGGTCACCCTCGATGGCGGGCGCATAGCGTGCCGCAATGCCAAGGGCAAGCTGCTCAAATCCGTTCCGCCGGCGCTGAAGGACGACGCCGTCGTGTTCGGGCTCAAGCAGCTGCAGGAGTGGCTCGGCCGGCACGAGGCGCAGGTGCGCGAGCAGGTCGACCGGTGGATGGTCCGGTCACTGCCTGTGCCCGCCGAGGTGCTGGCGCGGGTCTGGGCCGACGAGGTGTGGCGGGCCGCGCTGACCGACCTCGTCGTCGCCGTCCTCGACGACGACGGCGCCTTCGACCCCGATGAGGTCGGCTTCCTGCGCGACGCGTCCGGCGGCGCGTCAGGTGGCGACGGCACGATCGGCATCGTCAACCTCGACGGTGAGACGGTGCGCCTGCCCGCGACGCGGGTCGCGATCCCCCACCCGGTGACCCTCGCCGACCTCGACGACCTGCGCGAGTTCGCCGCCGACCTGGGCGTGAAGCAGTCGGTCGACCAGCTGTTCCGCCAGACGTGGCAGCGCGGCGCCGACGTCGAGCCGACCGCGACCCGGGTCTCCGACTATGCCGGCGGGAAGTTCGCCGAGCTGCGGCACCTGACGGCGCGGTCCTCCTCGCTGGGCTATCCGGTGAAGGGCGGCTCCGCGATCTGCCGCGTGTTCGAGGGCGGGCGCACGGTGGAGGCGCGCAGCTGGGTCGGCTCCGACGACCCCTACTACGAGACCGAGACCGGCGACCTGGTGTTCGTCCGGGAGGACGGCACGTCGGTGCCGCTCGGTGAGGTCGGGCCGGTCGCCTGGTCCGAGGGCATGCGCATGGCCGCGGCGCTGTACGCGGGCCGGGTCGTCGAGGAGACCAAGGAAGAGGAGCAGGCATGAGCGGGCCGGAGCGCAGCGGAGGAGCCGCGAATCATGGACGCAGTGTTGGGTCAGGCCGGCGCCGGAGCGAAGCGGAGGTGACGGCATGACCGACGAGGCTCTGCTGGACGCCGGCGCGGTGCTGCCCTCCGCGGCGGGCGCGGCGCAGGACACGATCGACACGCTCACCACCCGGGCCTACCGGCACCCCGTGCTCGGCGACCGGACCGTGGTGCGGCTGGTCCCGGGCACGCTCGGCGCGGCCGAGGACCTGACCATGGAGTTCCTCGGGTTCGCCGCGCCCGAGTCCGTCGCCGAGGTCGGCGTCGTGCGCCAGCAGGCGCTCGGGTTCCCCGCGTGGGCGCTCGTCAACGACCCCGCCAACGGGCACCACGCCCTGGCCCTCGTGAAGGACATCGAGCGGCTCGTGCGGATCGCGAAGTCGCGGATCGGCCCGGCCCGCGACGGCTTCGTCGAGCTCGGCGACCGTCTCGCCCGCTCGGTGCCGCACTTCCTGCCGACGTTCTACGAGGAGGCCGCGCGGGCGTTCCTCGCCGCCGACAGCCCCACCTATGCGGCGTCGATGTTCGGCAAGGCCCGCGACGCCGAGCGGGCGTTCGCGCTGAAGATCGACGAGGACCGGCAGCACACGGTCTTCCTGGAGTTCGCGCTCGCCGGCGCGCTGACCGCGAAGGCCCTGTCGGCCTATGCCCGCGACCTCGCGGCGCGCGCCGACGCGGCGACGGCGTATGAGCGCTTCCGCCGCCTGTGCGTGGAGCGGACCCTCGGCGGCATGCCGCCCTACGCGTCGATGCACACCGACCTGCGGCGCCTCGCGAAGGCGGCGAAGCTCGGCCAGGACGAGGAGGAGGCGCTGCTACGGATCCTGCTCACCGCCACGTCGATCGTCCGCGCGCCCGGCGGCTTCTGGACGGCGTACCGCGCGACGCTCGTCTCCATCGCCCGGCAGGACCCCGCGGTCCGCGGCCAGCTGCTGACGATGTTCCCCGGCAACTGCCCCGACGAGACCTGGCTGGAGATCCTCGACGAGTCCGGCGCGACCGAGGCGCTCACCGGCCCCGCCGGCAGCGCGCCGGCCGAGGCCGAGCCCGCCGACGGTCCGGCCGGCTGGCTGACCCGGCTCGACCGGCACCGCTCCGGCTGGCGGCGCAAGCGGCTGGCGGCGCAGGCCGCGCTCGTGACCCGGATGGCGGAGCGGCTCAAGGCCGACGGCGCGCCGGTCGACCTGCTCTCCTCGCACTATGTCGACCTCGACGTCGCCGACCTGTGCCTGGAGCTCGGGGTGCCGCTCGGCGAGGTCACCGCCAACGCCCGCTGCGCCGTCGAGCAGTGGCTCAAGGACGACGCCGCGGGCCGCCGCGACCTCACCCACGTCGTCGCGCACCCCGACCTGCTGCCGAAGGTCGCGGCCAGCATCGAGGACCACCTGCGCCCGAGCTGGCGCAGCAGCGCCACGCAGCCCGAGGAGGTCGCGGCGGTCGTGGCGGTGCCGGGGCTGCGCACCGCGCTGCACTGGTGGATGGACGGGCTCGCCGACAGCGTCGTCGAGCAGGGCCTGCCCGGCATCGACGACCAGCTCAAGCGGCTCTCGCTCGTCGCCTGCCCGGAAGGTCTCGCGGTCAACCCGGAGGCGGTGCGCCGCATCACCGAGCACGACCTCGGCCCCGTCCTCGCCGCCACGCTGCGCGCCGGGGTCTTCGACGAGTACGGCTGGCCCGCCCTGGAGGCCGCCGTCGAGTCGCTGATCGGCGACAGCGCGATCGAGTCCGACGACGACACGTACGACGCGAAGGTGCGCCTGCTGCGCCAGTGGCCGCAGCTGGTGGTCCGCGCCGGTGACCAGGTCGCCGTCGTCGGCCCCGACGGCGTCGAGCTGGAGCACACGCTGCGCATCCCCACCGACCAGCGGCACTACGACTGGAGCACGGTCCTGCGCTTCGTCGACGGTCAGCTGCTGGTCAGCTGGGACAAGGGCGAGGAGCGCGCCGGCTACTGGAGCGGCACCGCCGACGACGTGTTCACCACGCCCGACGAGGCGTTCAACGCCAACACGTACCTGTCGCTCGCCCTGCCCGGCGGCGGCCGCACCGCCGGTGGCCGGCCGTTGCGCGTCGGCGACCGGTCCGCGCAGGAGCGGTCGGGTATCTGCGGCGACGGCCAGCACTACTGGACGCTCGCCCAGGTCGCCGACGAGAGCTGGCGCTGGCACGAGTTCGACCCGGCCACCGGCGCCGTCGGCCGGCCGTCGCTGCCGGCGTTCTTCGAGGCCGGCGCCGTCGACGGCCAGTCGCTCCAGCACGGCCGGTCCCGGCTGATGCCGGCGCCGCCGCAGGCCGCGTCCAGCCCGCTCGGGCAGCGCGACGGCCTCGTCGGCTGGCGCGTGCGCACCACCGATTCCGGCACGGAGGTCGGCACGGGCGTCGACGGCCGCACGTTCACGCTGCCCGAGAAGTTCGAGCGGGGCAACCGGCGGCACGGCCGGCAGATCGGCGCGATCCGGTTCCCGGGCTCCGACACCGTCTACGGCATGGTGTACCAGGAGTCGTGGCGGGACAACAGGATCGTGCTCTGCACCCAGGACGGCGCGGAGATCGCCACCCTGAAGACCAACCTGAAGCAGGACCCGTTCCGGGAGGGCACCCGCCTGATGCCCCCGCCGACCTACTGGCACTACCTGCGGGTCCGCGACGAGGCCGGCTCGGCGGCGCTGCGTGCCGTCACCGACGAGCAGGCGGCGCGGCTCCTCGCCGCCGTCGTAGACCTCGTCGGTCCCGACGCGAAGGTCGACGCCGACGCGGCGCGCAAGCTCGTCGGTGAGGCCTTCCCCGAGGTGGGCGCGGCGCAGCTCGTCGCCGGGATCGCCGGGATCGTCAAGCAGGCGGCCCGCTCCACGGCACGGCTCGTCGAGCTGACGACCGCGACCGCGGCGATCGCCGGCCAGGTGGTGCAGGAGGACCCCGACGCCCACCTGCCCGACGACCGCACGCTCAACTCGGCGCTGCATGGCCTGATCCCCAGCTGCTACGACTACAGCCACGTCGCGGCCAACCTGTACAGCAACGTCGGCGCCGTGCTCGTCGGCCGGGAGCCGCAGCGGCCGATCGCACCGATCGCGCAGCAGGCCGACCTCGACTGGTTCTACGTCGTCGGGGCACTGCCGGCCGTGCTGTACCGTGCCGTGGCGCCGCTGATCTCCGCCGAGCGCCACACCCACCTGCTCGGCCTGCTCGACGTGATCGCCGAGTCGGGGCTGCTCGCACCCGGCGGGCGGCTGCGACGGCTCTGGCTGAAGGCCGACGACCGGGCCGCGATGCCGAAGGTCGGCGACGTCATCGACGCCGGCGACCGGCGGCTGGTCGTGCTGCGCACCGACACCTCCGACGGCGAGGTCCAGGCGGTCGAGTACTCCCCCGGCGGCCGGTTCGGCGCGGTCGCCGGCCACGCCATCACCGCCGAGCACGTGCTCGACCCGGGCGGCTGGGACACCGAGCGGCTCACCGCGTTCGTCGCGACGGCCCGGGAGCGCGGCCGGCTGCCGTGGCGTCCCGAGCTCGTCCCGGCGGTGTCCGCGGCGGCCGGCATCACCCTCGCCGACGCGGCGGTCCTGCTCGCCGACCCGATCTCGGCCAAGTACTGGCAGGAGGACCAGCCGGCCGAGTGGGAGATCGACCCGGCCCTGACCGACGACGCGATGGAGGGTGCCGTCAGCGACCGCGACGCCCTCTCCCGCGCCGAGCGCCGCACGCTCGCCATGGCGATGCTGCCCTCGGACCCGTCCCTGCTGTGGACCGACGGGCCGTCGGTCGAGTCGATCGGCGCATGGCACGTGGCCCGGCACGGCACCCGGACCCCGCTCGACGACGCGCTCATCGTCGAGGTGCGCAAGGCCCGGATCACCTCCGGCGTCCGCGCGTCGGCGTTCGTGCACGGGCTCGCCAACCCCGAGACGTGCCGCTGGCTGCAGGGCACCGCCGACGAGGTCAGCCTCGACGACCTGCTCAAGGCCGTCACCCGCAGCATCCCGTGGCTGGTGCGGCGGCTCCCCGCCGGGCACGCCCTGCGCGTCAACCTGCCCCGGGTGCTCGACCTCGTCAAGCAACGCCTCGCCGACCCGGCCCTGGAGGTGCCGCTCGGCACCGTCTACGAGGACGACCTGACCGAGTTCATCGCCAAGATCGGACTGCCGGTCACCACCGACGGCACGGTCCGCGACGCCGGCCTCTACACGATCGTCCAGGACCGGCACTGGCCGCGGATCCTGCTGCGGCCGGCCCGGCTCGCCGGCCCCGACGACCCGCGGCTCGCCGCCCTGCTCGCCGAGCTCGGCAGCTCGCCGCGCTTCATCGTCGCGATGCGCGCGATCCTCAAGGGGCAGCTCGACGCGTGGGCCACGGCGGCGGCGTCGACCGTCACCGAAGGCGCCGAGGCGGACCACGACCCGTCCCGCTCCGCGCCCGACCTGGTCGCCGAGGTCGCCGCGAAGCACGGGCTCGGCGCCGACGCGGCCACGCTCTACCTGCAGCTGCTCGCCCTGCCCGACCCGACCGACCGCAACGCCGCGGCCTGGACGGGCTGGAAGCCGGCCCGCCTGAAGAAGGCCCGCGCCGAGCTCGCCGCGACCGACCTGGTCGTGGAGGCCAAGCGGGCGCGGGCCGGGCGGTCGCTGTTCCTGCCGGGCGGCTGGGTCGCGTTGTCCAGCCCGCACCTGCCGTTCGAGCTGTGGAAGCTGCCGCTCTTCATCCGCGACGGCGACGACGTCACCGGCCTGGGCGCCATCATCCCCGTCGCCCCGGCGCCGGACCTGTTCACCGTCGCCTGGTCCAGGGTCACCGGCGGCGACCACCCCCGCTTCGAAGAACTCACCACGAGAGGGCGTCGATGAGCACCACGTTGGAGACCGGGGCCCCCGCGGGGCTCGGTGCAGGTCCCGTCCGGCAGGTCGACCCGGCCGAGCACGCGCACGCGGGCGAGCTGGCGTTCCTGGCGGCACACGACGACGGCGCCCGGCCGCCCGGCTGGCGGCTGACGCCGCGGGCCGTGGTCACGTTCATCGTCGGCAGCGACGGCAAAGAGCTCACGCTGCCCAAGGGCGCCCGCGGCGACGGGCTGCCCGCGAAGCTGGCGATCACCCGGAAGTTCGTCGGCGACCGGGCGCTCGTCGAGCGCTGCGTCGTCACCCTCGCCGGCGAGCGCGGGCTGCTGCTCGTCGGCGAGCCCGGCACGGCCAAGTCGATGCTGTCGGAGCTGCTGTCCGCGGCGGTCTGCGGCACCAGCGAGCTGGTCGTGCAGGGCACCGCGGGCACCACCGAGGACCAGCTCCGCTACGGATGGAACTACGCGCTGCTCCTCGCCGGCGGCCCCACCCCCGAGGCGCTCGTGCCGTCGCCGATCCTCACCGCGATGCGGGCCGGCGCCGTCGCCCGCGTCGAGGAGATCACCCGCTGCCTGCCCGAGGTCCAGGACGCGATGGTGTCGATCCTGTCGGACCGGCGGATCGCGGTGCCCGAGCTGTCCGGCACCGCGGGGGCCACCATCCACGCCGCGCCCGGCTTCACCCTCATCGCGACCGCGAACCTCCGCGACCGCGGCGTGTCGGAGATGTCCGCCGCGCTCAAGCGCCGCTTCAACTTCGAGACGGTCGGCCCGATCCCCGACCTGGCCGCGGAGACCGCGCTCGTCGGCCGCCAGGCGAGGGCCGCCCTCGACCGGGTGCGCACGCCGTTCGCCGTCGACGAGGCGGTCCTCGAGGCGCTGGTCACCGCGTTCCGCGACCTGCGGGCCGGGCGGTCGGTGGAGGGCTGGGAGGTCGAGCGCCCCTCCACCGTCATGAGCACCGCCGAGGCGGTCGCCGTCGCCACGTCCCTGGGCCTCGCCGCCGCCTACTTCCCGGGCGACCGCGACGTCCTGTCCCTGCTCCCCGCCCACCTGCAGGGCGTCGTGTGCAAGGACGACCCGGCCGACGGCGCGAAGCTCCTCGGGTACTGGGACGGCGCCGTCCGCCGCCGCGCCGAGGAGGGGTCCCGGCTGTGGACCCAGCTCTGGGAGCTCCGCGATGTCCTCCAGTCCTGACCTTCATCCCGACGACGCTGACCTTCCGAGCAGCGGCGGGCTTCCGGGCGAGGGCGGGCTTCCGGGCGAGGGCGGGCTTCCGGTCGAGGGCGGGCTTCCGGTCGAGGGCGGGCTTCCGGTCGAGGGCGTCGCGGCCGGGATTCCGGAGCACGGGCTTTCGGACGGTGACGCTCCGGACGGGGCGTTGCGGGCGCTTGCCGAGTCGACGGCGCCGTACCTCATCGGGGTGCGGCACCACTCGCCGGCACTGTCCGCCGTGATGGACGACCTCCTGGACGCGGCCCGGCCGGAGGTGCTGCTGCTGGAGCTGCCGGCGGAGTTCGCGGACTGGCTGCCGTGGCTGGCCGACCCGGCCACCACGGCGCCGGTCGCCCTGGCCGGGGTCGCGGGCCCGAGCGGGTCGGCGGCGTTCTACCCGTTCGCGGACTTCTCGCCGGAGCTGGTCGCGGTGCGCTGGGCGGCCCGCAACGGCGTCGAGGTCATCCCCTGCGACCTGCCCCTCGCCGACCGCGCCTGGCACGAGGACCTCCCGGGCGACGACCCTGCCCCCGAGGTCCCCGGCCTGGACGCTCCCGCCTCGGACGGCCCACCTTCGCCCGGGTCCGCTCCACCTGCGACTGCTCCGAGCGGGACGGCTCCTGACGGGGCGGCGCTCGACGGGGCGGCGCTCGACGAGGCCGCTCCAGGCGGGGCGGCGCTCGACGGAGCCGCTTCAGGCGGGGCGCCCCTCGGCGGGGCTGCTCCGGACGGAACGACCGCCGACGGGTCGACCGTCGATGGGGTGGCTCCGAGCGGGGCGGCCGCTGGTGGACGGCCGGTGGTCGCCGCTGTCGCGCCCGAAGGGATGCGGTTCCTCGGTGATGCCCTTCGGCGGGCCGCGACGGGGCGGCCCGACGAGGACATGTGGGACCGGGTCGTCGAGGCCCGGTCCCCCGGCGCGGCGCCCGAGGCGGTGCGGCGGGCCGCGCTGCTCGTCGGGTGGGCGATGCGGCACGACACCGGCAACGACGTCACGGCACTCGACCTGCGGCGCGAAGCGTGGATGCGCCGGCACCTCGTGGCGCTCGAAGGACGCCGGGTCGCCGCGGTGGTCGGGTCGTTCCACGCGTGGGCGCTGCTCGACGTCGACAAGGCGGTCGACGATCCGGCGCCGCACCGGGCCGCCGCGAGCGCCCGCGTCGCCGCCGCCGGCACCGGCGTGTCCCGGGCGGCGAAGCGGGGTGACGTGGTCACGTCGCTGGTGCCGTACGCGTTCTCGTTGCTGGACGCCAGATCCGGCTACCCGGCCGGGATCCGGGACCCCCGGTGGCAGCAGGCGGTCGTCGCGGCGGGCGGGCGGCCCGAGGCGGTGGAGCACGCGGCGTTGAGCGCGATCGTCGAGGTCTGCGCCAGGGTACGGGCGGCGGGGCACCCGAGCGGGCCGGCGGAGGCGCGGGAGGCGTTCCGGCTCGCGACGGACCTCGCGCGGCTGCGGGCGCTGCCGGCGCCGGGCCGGGGCGAGATCGTCGAGGCGCTGCAGAGCGTCATCGCGCACGGGGAGGTGCTCGGGCGGGGACGGGTCGTCGCGACGGCGATGGAGCAGGTGCTCGTCGGCGACGACCAGGGGGTGCTCGCGCCCGGAACGCCGCGGTCGGGGCTGCGGCCGGCGGTGGAGGCGCTCGTCAAGGAGCTGCGGCTGCCGGTCGCGGGTGAGAAGGCGCGGGACATGCGGCTCGACTCGCTGCGGTCCGACCTCGACCGGCGGCGGGAGGTGACGCTGCGGCAGCTCGAGGTGTGCCGGGTGCCGTACGGGGAACGGGTCGCCGTCGAAGGGGCCGGCGGCGCCGACGCGCTGACGACCCGGTGGACGGTGCAGTGGGTGCCCGGGACCGAGGCGATGCTGGAGCTCGCCGGCATGCGGGGCGTCACCCTCGCGCAGGCGGCCGAGGGCACGCTGCGGCACCGGCGCCGCACCGAGCAGGACGACAACGGGCCCACGTCGGCGCAGCTGATCGACGGGCTGGCGGTCGCGGCCGGGTGCGGGCTGGTCGCGCTCGCGCGGGAGCGGGTGGCCGAGGTCGCGGCGGAGGTCCCGGCCGCGGCGAGCCTGGACGAGCTGATGGCGGCGCTCGCGCTCGTCGACCGGCTCGACCGGGGGCACGTCCCGGGCCTGCCCGCCGGCGTGCTCGACGGGCTCGGGCAGGTGATCGAGTCGCTGGAGTCCGCCGCGGTACGCCAGGTCGACGGCCTCACCGGCTCGGAGTCCGTCGACGACGTGCGGGCACTCGTGGCACTGGCCCAGCGGGCCGACGCGGCCGGGGTCGGGCTGCGGCTCGCCGGCGCGGTCGAGCGCCTCGTCGCTGACGGCAGCCCGGTCATGTCGGCCGCGGCGGGTGCGGTACAGGTGATGCTCGGCCTCGAGGAGCCATCGGCGCTGGGGGTCCGGCTGGCCTCGTGGGTCGACGCCGCTCGTGCCGACGAAGGACGCCGCAAGCTGCTCGGCCACCTCCGCGGGCTGCTCACCGCGGCCGAGCCGCTGCTGCAAGCGGGTGAGGAGATCCTCGGCGGGCTGCTCGACCGGGTGGAGACCCTGCCCGACGACGACTTCCTGTCCCGGCTGCCGGCGTTGCGCGGCGGTTTCCAGGCGGTCAGCCCCGCGGGGCGGGACCGGCTCCTGGCCGTCGTCGAGCAGCGCCTCGGCGACGCCGGGACGGCCCGCGACATCGGCGACGCGTCGGCCGAGGATCTGCTGGTACGGCTGCTCGCCGACCGGGCCGGAGCGGCAGCGCTCGCCGCGTACGGGCTGACGGTCCCCACCGCGGCACCGGCCACGGAGCCCGCGAAGTCCGGCAGCGCCGAACTGGGGCAGCCCGCGGAGACCGGCGGCCTCGAAACGGGGCAGCCCGGGGAGACCGGCAGCGCCGAAACGGGGCAGGGCACGGAGTCCGCGGACTCGGGCAGCACCGAGACGGGGCAGGCCGCGGAGCACAGCGGGCGCACGTTGTCCACAGTGGACCGGTGGCGGTTGTTGCTGGGACGGCGGTCGGAGGCGCTCGGGCCCGGGGCCGCGCGGTACGCCACCGCGCTCGACGAGCTCTACGGTGCCGGTACCGGCGAAGGGGCGCGGGCCGATGCCGCCGGGCGGGCGGGGCGGGAGGCGCCGTTCCCCGGTGTGCGGGAGTGGGCGGAGGAGCTGACAGCGTTGTTCGGGCCGGGCATCCGTGAGGAGGTCCTCGCCCGTGCCGCGGAGTCAGGGCGGCGGGAGGCGGCGATGCTGCTCGACCCCGATGCGGTGACGCCGTCGGTCGAGCTGCTGCAGACCGTGCTGTCGCTGGTCGGCGCGATGCCCGAGGCGTCGGTGGCGCGGCTGCGGCCGCTGGTCGCGCGGATCGTCGAGGAGCTCACGCGCCAGCTGGCGACGCGGCTGCGGCCGGCGCTGGCGGGGATCACGACGCCGCGGCCGACCCGCCGGCCGGGCGGGCCGCTCGACCTGCCGCGGACCCTGCGGGCCAACCTGGCCACGACCCGCCGGGACGAAGACGGCCGGGTGCAGGTCATCCCGGAGCGGCCGGTGTTCCGCACCAAGGCGCGCCGCGGCGTCGACTGGCGGCTCGTCCTCGTCGTCGACGTGTCCGGGTCGATGGAGGCGTCGGTCATCTGGTCGGCGCTGACCGGGGCGATCCTCGCCGGGGTGCCGGCGTTGACGACGCACTTCGTGGCGTTCTCGACCGAGGTCGTCGACCTCACGGACCGGGTCACCGACCCGCTGGGGCTGCTGCTCGAGGTCCAGGTCGGCGGCGGGACCCACATCGCGGCCGGGCTGCGGCACGCGCGGTCCCTGGTGACCGTGCCGTCGCGCACGCTGGTCGTGGTCGTCAGCGACTTCGAGGAGGGGTACCCGCTCGGCGGGCTGCTCGCGGAGACGCGTTCGCTGGTCGAGTCGGGGGCGACCGTGCTGGGCTGCGCGAGCCTCGACGACGCGGGCCGGCCCCGGTACTCGGTGTCGGTGACGTCGCAGCTGGTCGCGTGCGGCATGCCGGTCGCCGCGTTGAGCCCCCTGGAGCTGGCCCGCTGGGTCGGGGAGAAGGTGCGCGCATGACCACGGCGAGCGGCGGACTGCCGCCGGTGGCGGAGGCGGTGCTGGTGGCGGCGGTCGACGCGCTGCCGGCCAGGCTGCGCAAGAAGGTCGACGAGGCGGTGACCCGCTTCGCGGCGCTGCCGGTGACCGAGGCGGACGGGACGTTCACCGTCGCCGTCGACGACTCGACCGCCGTCACCCTGGTCACCGACGGCGGGGTCGTCCGGTCGGCGGACGGGGCGACGTGCAGCTGCCTGCTCGCCCCCAACTGCCTGCACCGGGCGGCCGTGCTGGCGCTGGCTCCCGCCCACGTGGAAGGAGATCCGGCCCCGGCCGGCGTATCACCGCCCGACGCCGATGCGGAACAGCCCGTCACGGCGCAGGCTGCCGGGGAACAGCCCGTCACGGAGCGGGCGGTCGCGGAGCAGACTGATCCGGAACAGCCCGTCGCGGCGCAGACGGTCGCGGGGCAGGCAGTCTCGGCGCAGGCAGTCTCGGCGCAGGTGGTCTCGGCGCAGGCAGTCTCGGCGCAGGTGGTCTCGGCGCAGGCGGCCGTCGTGCCGGAGGTGGAGGAGCCGGGTGAGGCGTTGACGGTGCAGCAGCGGGCGGCGGTCGAGCACCTGTGGCGGGCCGCCGTCGACGTGCTCGCCGCCGGGCTCACCGGGTCGGGGACGGTCGCGCGGACCGCGTTGCTGCGGGCGGCGCACGAGGGGCAGGCGTGCAAGGTGTACCGGCCGGCGGCCGCCGCGCGGGTCGTCGCCACGCTGCTCCAGGCGGCGCGGACCGGCGACCCCGACTTCCGGCTGGGTGACCTGACGGCCGCGTTGCAGGAGCTGATCGGGGTCCTGCAACGCCTGCGGTCGGAGGGCGCACCGTCGGGAGGGCTGCTCGGGGCGGCGCGGCGCGCGTACGACCTGCAGGGCAGCCTCAGGTTGCACGGGCTGTGCACGACGGCGGTGCTCGCCGACTCGGGGTATGCGGGGGTCGTGACGTACGTCGTGGACCGCGACGGCGGGCTCTGGATGATCGCCGACCTGATGCCCGGTGACGCCAAACGGGCCGCGAAGGCGGGCAACGCGACCGTCGCGCTCGGGGAGACCGCGCTGAGCCACCGGGCGCTGACCCGGGCGGGTCTCGTGGTGTCGGGGGCGACGGCGTCGGCGACCAGGCAGCTGGGTGCGGGCAGGTCGGTGCGGGCGGTGACGGCGACCGGGTGCGGCTGGCACGAGGAGCCCCTCGCGGGGCTGTGGGCGGTGCCGCTCGCCGAGCAGGTGCACCGCGCGTTCGCGGCGCTCGGACAGCCGGTGACGGACCGCCGGGCCGGTGACGACCTGGTGTTCCTGACGGTCCGCATCGAGGGCACCGACGGCGACGCCGTGCACGCCACGACCACGGCCGGCACGGCGGCCTCCGGCGGCACGACGACCTCCGGCGCAGCGGCCTCCGACGGCGCAGCGGCCTCCGACGGCGCGGCGGCATCCGGCGGCACGGCGTTGACGTTGCGGGTCGCGGACGACTCGCCTGCGCTCGGGTACCGCGACAACCTGCGGCTGCTCGGCCGCGCCGCCGGTCTCGAGCTGCTCGTGGTGGCGCGGCCCGACCCGTCGCGGCCGGGGACGGTGCTGCCGCTCGCGGTCGCCCCGGTCGACGGCACCGGCTGGAACCTGCCCGCGGGCCAGGGCGGGCACGTGGACCTGGCGTTCGACCGGCTCCACAGCAGTCACCTTCCCCAGTCCCACCCGCTGCTGCCGGAGGCGGGCGCCGGTCGTACACCTGCCGCGAACACCAACAGTGATCCGGTGCTCCGGCTGTTGGCCGCGCAGGTGGAGCGGACGGTGTCGGGCGGGCGGACCGTGCACACGTTCGCGGCGGGGCGGGGACCGTCCGACGCGACGAGGCTGCGGCGGGCCAGGTTCGACGCCGGGGCGGTGCTGCTCGACCGGTTGACGGAGGCGGCGTGCACCCGGCCCCGGGACGCGTTCGGCCGGCTGTCGGGCGACGACGGCAGCGCGTTCGCCCAGGCGTGGCTGGCGACGGCGGTCTACACCGACGCCGCGACCCGCGCCGTCGCCGAGGCGACCTGGTTACCGGCCGGCACCGGGTAGCGGCGTTGCCGGGCGGCGCCGGTTAGCTGCGGTGCCGCCCGGCAACCGGTGGCCGCGGCGCCGGCTCAGCGCACGACATCGGTCACGGCGGCGATCCACGCGAGCGCGTCCTGTTCGGCAGCGAACGAACGGCGCGTCGCGTAGACCGTCGCCGTGTCTCCGATCGTGACCACGAAGGTGACCGCCCAGGTCTCCTGGTCGCGGCGGAGCATGCGGGCCTTCGTGTCGAGGTGCACGGGCGCGACCAGGGTCGCGTGGTCCAGGTTGAGATACGTGGCCTGCGACGTCGCCATCTCCACGACCGGGACGAGCCTCATCACCGCACTGTAGGCGATGCAACCTTCCCGCAGGCCCGGCCGTGTTCACTGGCATGAGCAGCGACGCCCGGCAGGCGTACGACGACTTCTACCGCGGGACCTCGCGCCGCACGATGCGCTACGCGTTCGGCCTGACGGGCGACCTCGGCGACGCCCAGGACCTGACCCAGGAGGCGTACGTGCGCGCCTGGCAGCGGTGGCACCGCCTGCGCGAGTACGACTCGGCGGAGGCCTGGCTGCGCTCGGTGATCTACCGGCTGGCCACGGACCGGTGGCGGCGGCTGGCGGTGCGGCGGCTGTTCGCGGCGAAGGTGCCGCCGGCCGGGGTGGCGCCGGCGCCGAGCGAGGACACGCTGCTCGTCGTCGCGATGCTGCGGGAGCTGCCGCCGGCCCAGCGGCGGACGGCTGCCCGCGCCGTGCCCCGAGACGCGGCACCCCAGCGAGGCGAAGCTGATCGGCCGCAGCAGCGGGCTGCAGGTGTTCACGTTGTACGTCCCGCCGCCGCCCACGACCACCCGGGCCGGCATGACGGAGTCGGCGTACCGCCCCGGCGGGGCAAGCGAGTACCTCGCCGAGGTCCGGGCGATGCTGGCCCGCTGCCCGTCGGTCGAGCGCGCCGGTCCGGGCTCCGCGCCGCTGACGCTGCGGTACCGGCTGGTCTCGACCGGCGAGCTCGGCGGCGACGAGTCGGTGCTGCTGAGCCGCACGTACCAAACGGACCTCGGCGAGCAGACGTTCCTCATAGCGCTGGTCCGGCGTGGCGACACGGTCCTGGCGGTCATGGACTACGGCTGGCAGGGCGCTCCGGCGTCGCGTTCCGACCTCGACCGTTTCCTGAGCGAGCGCAAATAGCAGGGGGTGCCGCCGGACCGGCGGCACCCCCCTTGAACTACTGGCGGATCAGATGTTCCAGACCTGGAAGGTCGAGATCTGCCCCGCCGGCCAGCCGGAGTTGGCGGTGATGTTCAGCCGGACGTAGCGCTGGGTCTGCGCCGGGAACGTGATCGTGACGGTGTTGCCCGCGCCGCCGGTGAAGGCGTAGGACGCGGTGTCCTTCAGCGTCGAGAAGCTCGAGCCGTTGGTGCTGCCGACGACCTGGATGGTCTGGTTGCGGGCGCCCCACGAGGTGGGCAGCTGCAGGACCACCTTGCTGATGCTCTGCGCGGAGCCGAGGTCGACCTGGACCCACTGCGGGAAGGCGTTGTTGGCGCTCTCCCAGTAGGAGTTCTGGTCGCCGTCGGTGACGTTGCCGGAGCCGTACACCTGGACGTGGCTGGACTCGCTGGTCGGCTTGCCCGCGGCGAGGTTGGTCGGGGTGGTGCCCCCGGCGCCGGTGCCGGTCAGCGAGACCGTGGTCGGGCTGTTCTGCGCGTTGCTGGTGACCGTGAGCGTGCCGGTCCGGGTGCCGGACGCGGTGGGCCGGAAGGTCACGTTGACGACGCAGGACGCGCCGACCGCGATCGAGCTGCAGTTGTTCGTCTGCTGGTAATCACCTGTGGCGGTCACGCCCGAAACGGTGGCCGCCGCGGTGCCCGTATTGCTGATCGTGACCGCCTGCGAGCCGCTGGTGGTGTTCAGCGCCTGCGACGCGAAGGTCAGGCCGGTCGGGTTGGCGCTGAGGACCGGCGCGGTCGGCGTGGTGCCCCCGCTCGGGTAGACCTCGAGCTCCGCGACCTGGCCGGCGGGCCAGCCGGTGTTCGCGCTGATGTTGACGCGGACGTACCGGGTGTTCGTCGCCCCGAAGGTCAGGTTGACCGTGTTGCCGCTGGCCGGGTTGAACGTCTGCGCGGCGGAACCGACGATCGTGCTGAAGCTGGAGCCGTCGGTGCTGCCCTGGACCGACAGCGTCTGCTGGCGGGTCGCCCACGCGGCGTCCGGCGGGAGCTTCAGCGTGACCTTGCCGATGCTGGTGGTCGCGCCCAGGTCCACCTGGACCCACTGCGGGAACGCGTTGTTGGTGCTCTCCCAGTAGGTGGCGGCGTTGCCGTCGGTGACCGTGGTCGCCGCCTGCGTGCCGTTGACCTGGCTGCTGGCGGTGGCGGGCCGGTTGAGGGCGATGTTCGTGTTGGTGCCGATGCCCGTGCCGGACAGGCCGACCGTCGCCGGGCTGTTGTTGGCGTTGCTGTTGACCGTCAGCGCGCCGGAGCGGGCACCCGAAGCGGTCGGGGTGAACGTCACGGTGGCCGTGCAGGAGGCGCCGACCGCGAGGGAGCCGCAGTTGTTGGTCTGGCTGTAGTCACCGCTGGTGGTGACCCCGGAGACGGTGGCCGCCGTGGTACCGGAGTTGGTGAAGGTCACCGTCTGCGTCGGGGCGGACGCGCCCACCACCGTACCGGCGAAGGACAGCGAGGCCGGGTTGGCGTTGATGACCGGTCCTGGTGCAACACCCGTGCCGGACAGCGGGACGGTGCTGGTGACGCCTGCGGCGGTCACGCTCAGGTTGCCGGTGCGGGTGCCCGCCGCCGACGGCCGGAACGTCACGCTCACGGTGCAGGACGAGCCGGCGGCGATGCTGGTGCCGCAGGTGTTCGTCTGGGTGAAGTCGCCGCTGACGGCGATCGTGCCGACCGGGGCCGACGCGGTGCCGCTGTTGGTGACCGTGACGGCCTGGGCCGCGCTGGCACCGCCGGTCGCGACCGAGCCGAAGCCGAGCGCGTTCGGGCTGACGGTGATGTTGGAGCCGTTGTCGGGCAGGTACGGCGGGAACGTCGGCGTCGGCATCGTGCAGGCGGTCGAGCCGAAGATGCCGGAGTTGCCGCCGCCGTCGGTGAGGTTGAACCCGACGCCGCAGCTGTAGATCGGCGCGGGGCCCTGCGTGCCGGTGGCGGTGCTGTTCGTGATCGTCGCCGCGCCGGCGACCTGGAGCTGCGCCACGAACGTGCCGGTGTTCTGGATCGTCGCGTTGTTGATCTTCACGTTGTTGATCTGTGAGCCCGAGACGAACTGGATCGCCTCGTACGGGCTCTGCTGGATCAGGATGTTGTCGACGTTGGTCAGGCCGTTCATCACGCCGTCGCGGGCGTCGAACCACAGCGCGCCGACGCCGAACTGCCAGTTCGGGTCGAGGTTGCCGGACCGGATGATGGTGTTGCGCAGCACGTCGGTGCGGCCGATCGGGGTGGACGCGAAGCGCTGCCCGACGTGGATGCCGCCGCCCTGGCTGAGGCCGGCGTCGATGACCCTGTTGTCGGTCACGAAGTTGTCGTGGCCGCCGTAGATCGCGATGCCGTTGGCGAGGATGGGCAGCTCGACCGTGTTGTGGTCGAACGAGTTGTTCACGTCGGCGTTCTGCTCGGCCCACATGGCCAGGCCGTCGTCGCCGGGGTTGCGGACGTGGCTGTTGGTGACCTTCGAGTTCGTCACGCCGTTGTGGAAGTTGATCGCGTCGGCGTTGTAGTTGCGCAGCCGCATCTGGTCGAACACCAGGTTGGTGAACGGCCCGTCCATCCAGGCGCCGACCTTGGTGTGCTCGATCCACACCCGGGTGACGGTGGAGTTGCTCAGCGAACCGCCGATGCCGTTGACCTGGTCGGCGTCGTTGCGCTCCTGCACGTTGCCGAAGATCGAGAAGTCCGACAGGTGCACGTTGGAGCTGGGCGTCGGCGCGTAGTTGCCGTAGAACCCGATCCGGTCACCGGTCGTCTTCGAGTGCCACATGCCGGCACCCTTGATCGTGATGTTGTTGACCGCGATGTGGCCCTGGATCTTGAACGTGCCCGGCGGGATCCACACCGTGCCGCCCGCACCAGCGGACGCGATCGCCTGGTTCATCGCGGACGTGGAGTCGTTGACGCCGTTCGGGTCGGCACCCTTGCTCGTGATCGACACCGAGCCGGCCGGCTGCGACAGCGGACCGGCGACGTTCTCGAAGTCCGCGAGGTCGATGGTGTACGACGAGGCGGTCGAGTCGGCGTCGACCTGCAGGCGGAACTTCGTCCCCTGCGGGTAGACCTGCGGGAAGAGGCGGTTGACCTCGTCGTAGTAGTGGTGGTGGTTGCTGCCCGGCTGGTTGCTGAACGGGTAGCTGCTGTAGTAGTGGCTGTACGCGTTGGTCAGCGTGAAGTTGTTGGACCGGACCCCGTTGATGTACAGCGAGATCGGCGCCGTGTACACCGAGCCGTTGCTGCTGTCCGGGATGCTGTAGCGGAACACCATCGAGTTCGTCGCGACCGGCGTGGTGAACTCGACGTACTTGCCGCTGCCCTGCAGCGTGACGGCTTTGCGGTAGGACGCCTCACCGGCGAGGGTGTTGTAGGCGGCGCTCGGGCCGATGACGGTGCCGTTGGTGGTGGCGTTCTCCGCCTGCACCTCGACAAAGGGCAGCGTCGCACCGACGCCGCCGGTCGCGGCCGCCGCGGCCGGCGACATCGTCAGACCGACGACGACGCCCGCGGCAGCGAGGGTGGTGCCCGCGGTCAGGGCGACGAGACGCCCCTTCCGCCTGGCACCTCGAGTGGACCGGAACATGTGTTGCTCGCTTTCGACGGGGCCGTGCCGCGCAAGCATCAGCCGGCCGGCCGCGAGTTGGCGGTGTCGGGCTGGTCGGCGCTGGTGGTGACGATCGAACGGCGGGGTGGGTTTTTGTACACCGGCTGGCGGGGCGTTGCAAGAGGGACCGTAACTCCACCGACACCGCTGCGCAATATCCAGACACATCTTTGCTGTTTTCGAACGTGTTCTTGCAAGGCTTGAGCACCCATCCGCTCACGTTCCGCTTGGCTTTGCCGCGCGACCGCTCGGCGCTCCACCGCGCCACTGGGCTCCCCTGACCGTCACCACATCGCCAACACTCGATGCGACCGTCCGCTGCCGCAGCTCGGCCCGGTTCATCCCGTGCTGTGGACCGCCCTCGGACGGCAGACGAGAGGAACCAGTACATGCGACGCAAACTCGCTCTTGCCGCCGGCCTCGCGCTCGGCCTGTTCGCGAGCCTCGTCCTGTCCCCCGCGGCCCCGGCCCAGGCCGAGTCGAACGGCGGCGTCCGCGTCATGCCGCTCGGCGACTCGATCACCGACGGGTTCAACGTGCCCGGCGGCTACCGGATCAACCTGTGGCAGCGGCTCGCCGCCGGCGGGTACACCGTCGACTTCGTCGGGTCAGGCTTCAACGGCCCGGCGTCCCTCGGCGACCACGACCACGAGGGCCACTCAGGCTGGCGGATCGACCAGCTCGACGCCAACATCGTCGGCTGGCTGCAGGCGACCTCGCCGCGCACCATCCTCCTGCACATCGGCACCAACGACATGAACCAGAACTACGACGTCGCCAACGCCCCGGCCCGGCTTTCCGCGCTCATCGACAAGATCCGTGCGAACGCGCCGTCGGTCGAGCTCTTCGTCGCCCAGATCACCCCCGAGACCAACGCGACGCAGGAGGCCCGCGTCCAGGCCTACAACGCCGCGATCCCCGGCATCGTCGCCGGCAAGGGTCCGATGACGCACCTGGTCGACATGCACTCCGCCATCACCACCGCCGACCTCGCCGATGGCGTGCACCCGAACGCCACCGGTTACGACAAGATGGGGGCGCGCTGGTTCTCCGCCCTCCAGTCCGTCCCCGGCAGCCTCACCCCGACCATCCCACCGGTCGGCACCGCCGTCTCCCTGGTCAACCCGCAGTCGAACCGCTGCATGGACGTCGCCGGCGCCAGCACCACCGCCGGCGCCCAGATCCACATCTGGGACTGCCACGGCGGCACCAACCAGAAGTGGACCCGCACCGCCGCCGGCGAGATCCGCGTGTACGGCAACCGCTGCCTCGACGTCAACGGCAACGGCACCGCCGACGGGACGAAGATCCAGATCTGGGACTGCAACGGCACCACCGCCCAGAAGTTCACCTTCAACGCCAACGGCTCCATCACCGGCACAGGCTCCGGCAAGTGCGTCGACGTGAACGCCTCAGGCACCGCCAACGGCACCAAGGTCCAGCTCTGGACCTGCAACGGCACCGGCGCCCAACGCTGGGCCGCCCGCCCCTAGCCTGCCGGCCTGCTCCCCGCTCCGACCGGGTGCGTCCACCTCGGACGCACCCGGCCCTTCCCTGCTCGGTCAGGGCGGCGGGGCCGACCTCGGACGCACCCGGCCCTGCCCGCCCGATCAGGGTGGCCGGACCAACCCGACCTCGTACGCGAACACGACCGCCTGCACCCGGTCACGCACCTCCAGTTTCAGCAGGACCCGGCCCACGTGCGTCTTCACGGTCGTCTCCGCCACGTTGAGCCGCTCCCCGATCTCCGGGTTGGACAGCCCTTCGGCCACGAGCAGCAGCACCTGCCGCTCCCGGTCCGTCAGGCTCGCCAGCCGCCGCAACGCCTCGGGGTCCTCAACCGCCGGCGGCGCCGTCACGAACTTCCCCGCGAACCGGTCCAGCAGGCTCCGCGTCGCCCTGGGCGCCACCATCGCCTCACCACCCGCGACGGCCCTGATCGCCGCCAGCAGATCCCCCGGCGGCGCGTTCTTCAGCTGAAACCCGCTCGCCCCCGCCTGCAACGCCGCGAACGCGTCCTCATCCGTGTCGAACGTCGTCAAAATCAGCACCCGCGGCCCACCCGGCCGCGCACACAGCGCCTCGGTCGCCGCGATCCCGTCCATCACCGGCATGCGGATGTCCATCACCACGACATCCGCCTCCACCCGCCGCAGCAACCGCAACGCCTCGGCCCCGTCACCCGCCTCCCCCACCACCACCATGTCGTCCTGCGCCGACAGCACCATCCTGAACCCGGCAACGATCAGCTCCTGATCGTCGACGATCACCACCCGGATCACCGGCCCCACCCGCCCCCTGCCACCATCCCGGCCCTGTCCGCGCGCACCGCGCCCGGCCCGGCTCCATCCGCACGCCCTGCGTTTGCCGCAACGCCACCCGCTCGCACCACATCCGCCCCGACCCCGCCCGCGCGCCCCGCACCAGCTCCGTCCACGCGGGCCACGTCCACCGCAACGCCTTCCGCCCGCACTACGTCCATCCCGGCCTCATCCGCGCGGGCAGCGTCCACTACAACGCCATCCGCACGCGCTACGTCCATCCCGGCCTCATCCGCGCGGGCAGCGTCCACTACAACGCCATCCGCACGCGCTACGTCCATCCCGGCCTCATCCGCGCGGGCCACGTCCACCGCAACGCCTTCCGCCCGCACTACGTCCATCCCGGCCTCATCCGCGCGCGCCGCATCCGCCTGACGTCCATCGGCGCCGGCCGTGTCCCTCGCGGCTCCGGCCGCTCGTCCTGCGGTCGCTGGGGCGTCGGCTGCCAAAGTGCTGTCGCCGTCGGCCGCCGGAGGTGTTGGCGGCTCGCCCAGCGGAACAACCGGCGGCGGTGTCCTGGGAATCGTGGCGGTGACGGTCCACCCTCCGTCGAACCGCGGACCGGCGCTCACCGTCCCGCCGTGCAGAGCGACCCGCTCCCGCATGCCGATCAGGCCGTGCCCACCCGAGCTCTTCGTGGTGGCGGGCAGCCGGCCGCCGCCGTTGTCGGTGGCCTCGATCACGATGTGCTCGGGCGCGTACTCCAGTCGCAGCGTCACCTTCGCGTCCGGGCCCGCGTGCCGGAGGGTGTTGGTCAGGGACTCCTGCACGATGCGGTACGCGGTCAGCTCCTCCGCCACGCTCAACCCCGCCGGGGTGCCCACCGTCTCCAGATCGACCCTCAGGCCGGCCCGCTCGACGAGCCGGTCGAGCTCCGCCAGCCCGACGCGCCGTCTGGACACGTCCCCCGCGCCGGGGGTCGCGCCCCGCAGGACGCTCACCACCCGGCGCATGTCCTCGAGGGCGTCGCGGCCGGTGGCGGCGATCGTGTCGAGGGCGTGACGGGCCCGCGACGCGGACGGGTCGAGGGTGTACCCGGCGCCGTCCGCCTGGACGATCATCACGCTCAGGCTGTGGGCGACGACGTCGTGCAGCTCGCGGGCGATCGCGGCGCGCTCGTCGGCGGCGGCGAGGCGGGCGAGGTGGTCACGCTCGCGTTCGAGGGTGGCGGCCCGCTCCTCGAGGCTCGCCACGTACAGCAGCCGGGTCCTCACCCCGTACGCGGAGAACCACACGGCGACGGTCAGCGTGCCGATGATCCACGTGATGGTGCCGAAGTTGTCCGTCTTGCGGGCCTCGACGGCGGCGCCGATGATGACGCCGATGCCCGCGCCGACGCCGGCGAGGATGCCCCAGAACAGCTGGGGCCGGTACTTGACGACGGCGAACATGGACATCAGCACCGCCATGTCATAGAGGCGCATCGCGTCGTCGAACAGCAGGTGCAGCGGCGCCGCCGTGTAGACGATGCAGGCGACGATCAACGGATAACGGCGGCGGGCCAGCATGGCGACCGCCATGACGAGCCCGATCGCGACGACGGGCGGCTCCAGCCCGCGCTCCATCACCGTCACGTACAGCACAGATCCTGCGAGGCCCCCGTCGAACAGCCAGGTCCTGATGCGCCGGAGGTGTTCGCCGTTCCACACGTCGTCCACGATAGGTCTTCAATCTGCCAGTGCTACGACGACTGCGACGTTTGCCGCTCTGCGTGACGGGAGGACTGCGGCGAGTACGCCCGCGAGCGCCGCGAGTCCGACGAACGCCCCCAGCTGCCCGACCGGGACCGCGATCAGGGTGTCGACCTCCCCGAACCCCGCATCCGCGGTGAGCAGCCCGTAGACGAGGCCGAACGCCACCCCGACGACGGCGCCGGCCGCGGCCATCAGCACCGCCTCGGCGAGCAGCGTCACACGGAGCTGCCCGCGGGTGAGGCCGAGCGCCCGCAGCAGCGCGGACTCGCGGGTCCGCTCCAGTACCGACAGCGACAGCGTGTTGGCGATGCCGACGAGCGCGATGATCAGCGCCAGCGCGAGGAGGACGGCGATCACGACGACGATCTGGTCGATCGCGTTGTTGCGTTCGTCGCGGAACTCCTTGAGGTCGCCGACCTGGACCAGCGGGTGCGCCGCGAGGGCGGCGTCGATCTGGTGGCGTGCGGTCGTCGCCGGTACGCCACCCGCGGTGCGGAGCATGACGAGCGAGTCCCCGACGGCCGCCGGGAACAGCGCCCTGTAGTCGGTGTCGGTGACCATGACGTCGCCGACGAGCGTCGCGCTCTGGACCGTCGCGGCGACCGTCACCGTGATCGAGTGGCCGCCGGGACCGGTCAGCCGGAGCTGGTCGCCGACCCGCCGCCCGGCGAGGGCGTCGGAGGCGCTGGCCACGACGGCGGTCCCGGGCCGCAGGTCCGTCAGCCGCCCGGCGGAGACGACGGGCCGGAACGCCGTGCCGATCGCCGCCTCGTCGATGGTCCCGACGCGCAGCCCGCCGCCGGTGGTCTTCGCATCGTCCTGCCTGACCGCGACGACGAGGTCGAAGGCGGGGTCGGCGCGCAGTCCCGCGGTCACCGCCGCCGGGACCGTCGCCGGCCGGTCGCCGCCGGTGACCGCGGGCGTGAGCAGGTAGTCGACGGGGAACGCCTTGTCGAGCTGGGCTTCGGCGGTGCGGTTGACGGTCGCGGCGATGGTGCTGCCGCCGGCCATCAACGCGACGCCCACGAGCAGCGCGGCCGTGGTCGCCGCCGTGCGGCCCGGGTTGCGCCTGGCGTTGGCGACGGCCAGGCGGACCGGCGCGCCGGCGAGGCGGCCCGGCAGCCATCCGACCGCGGACACCAGCGGCCCGATGAACAGCGGCAGGAGCAGCAGCACCGCGAGGAACACGCTCGTGCCACCCACCATGACGATCACCATCGCGGTCAGCGGATCGCCGGTGCGCATCCCGGCCAGGGTCAGCGCGGCCCCCGCGACGACGAGCAGCGCCGCGGACACGACCAGCACGACCCGCCCGCGCCGACTGCCACCGCGCCCGAACGGCGTGATCCGCAGCGCCGCGATCGGCGGCACCCGGGTCGCCCGGATCGCGGGCACCAGCGCCGACACGATCGTCAGGACCACGCCGAGGAGCAGCGCCACCAGTACCGGCGAAACACCGACAACGAGTCGGCCGGTGGGCAGCCCGATGCCTGGCAGCGCCCCACCGCGGGACAGTCCGAAGCCGATCGCGAGGCCGACACCGATCCCGAGCGCCGCGCCCGTGAACCCGACCGCGGCGGCCTCGGCGATGACCCGCCGGAACACCTGCGCACGGGTGGCGCCGACGCACCGCAGCAGCGCCGTCTCCCGCATGCGCTGGGCGAGCAGGATGTTGAACGTGTTGGCGATGACGAGCGCGGCGACGAGCACCGCGACGACCGCGAAGAGCTGCAGCCCGACGAGCAGGCCGTCGATCTGGCCGAACGCCTCCCGGGCCAGATCGCGCCGCAGCTGGTCGCCGGTGCGCACCTTCCCCGGCGCCGTGACATGCGAGCGGACGGCGGCGGGTGCGGTGCCGTCGGCGACGGTCGCGACGACCTCGCGGAAGCCGGTGGCGCCGGTGAGCCGCACGAGCGCCGGCCGGGTGAGCACGACCGTGGACGCGTTGCCGCCGTCGACGCCGGTGATGTCGACGATGCCGACGAGCCGGAACTCGTGCCGCTGCTCGTCGGCGCCCACCAGCGCGATGGTGTCGCCGACCTGGTAGCCGGTGCGCCGGGCGCTGCGGGCGTCGAGCGCCGCGTCGCCGTCGCCCTGTGGCAGCCCGCCCGTGCGCAGGTCGAAGGGGCGCAGCTCGGCGCGGTCGCCGACGTCGACGGCGTGGCCGGGGACGCCGAACTCGGTGACGAGACGGCCGTCGCGGTCGATGAGCGGTGCCTGCTCCACCATGCGGCCTTCGGCGGCGGTGACGCCGTCCAGCCGGCCGATCTCCTCCACTGTGGACAGTGGCAGGCGGGTGCGGTCGGCGGCGGTGACGGCGAGGTCGACGTTGCGGGCGGAGCGGGCGTATTCGTCGAGCAACGCGGCGCGGGTCGTGTCGCCGAAGATCATGATGCCGGCGACGAACCCGACGGCGAGCACGATGGCCAGCGCGGTGGGCACGAGGCGGCGCGGCCGCAGCCCGGACAGTGCGGTGCGTCGCATGTCAGGCCCCCAGCCGCTTGAGCAGGTCCAGCACGGCCTCGGGCGTGGGGCCGCGCAGCTCGTCGACGATGCGGCCGTCGGCGAGCATGACGACCCGGTCGGCGTAGGAGGCGGCGACAGGGTCGTGGGTCACCATGACCACCGTCTGACCCAGCTCCCGGACGCTGCGGCGCATGACGGACAGGACGTCGGCCCCGGTGCGGGAGTCGAGGTTGCCGGTCGGCTCGTCGGCGAAGATCACGTCGGGCCGGCCGAGCAGCGCCCGGGCGCACGCCACCCGCTGCTGCTGACCGCCGGACAGCTGACTGGGCGTGTGCCGCAGCCGCTCGCCGAGGCCGAGCACCGACACCACCTGCGCGAACCGCCGCTGGTCGGGCCTGCGGCCGGCGAGGTCGAACGGCAGCAGGATGTTCTGCTCGGCGGTCAGCGTCGGCAGCAGGTTGAAGGACTGGAAGATGAACCCGACCCGCTCCCGGCGCAGCAGCGTCAGTGCCTTGTCGGACAGGCCCGTCAGCTCCGTGCCGCCCAGCCGGACCGAGCCGGACGTCGCGGTGTCCAGCCCCGCGAGGCAGTGCATCAGCGTGGACTTGCCGGACCCGGACGGGCCCATGATCGCGGTGAACTCGCCGGCGGGAAACGCGACGCCGACGCCGTCCAGGGCGCGCACCGTGGTGTCGCCTGTTCCATACACCTTCACGAGGTCGGTCACTTCGACCGCGAGCGTCGTTGTCATGGAAGGCAAGGTAGGCGCGGCGCGGGTGCCGCGTCGTCGTCGTCAAGCACACCATGGCTGTCCTACTCAGGTCGGACACGGGCAGTTTCGGGTCGGTCCGCGGGAGGACGACACGGCCGCGCGGGCGGGGCTAACTTCGGCGGCACCGAGCGAGAGGATTCGCCATGCGCCACCTGTACTTGTCCCGCCGTCGACTGCTGGGCGCCGCCGCCGCGGGCGCCGGCCTGACCGTGTTGCCCGCGATGCCCGCCAGCGCCGCGCCGCGAGGCGCCAGGCCCGCGTTCCGGCTGCCCGCGCCGACCGGCCCGCACCCGATCGGGACGGTGCCGCTGCATCTCGTCGACCCCGCGAGGACCGACCCCTGGATGGCGCCCGCCCGGCCCAGGGAGCTCATGGTGCAGCTGTGGTATCCGGCCGCATATCCGGCGGGCCCACCGGCACCGTGGCTGACCGCGGGCGAGGCAGGGCCCGTCGGGCGGGACCTCGCCGAGACGGTCAGCGGCGTCCAGCGGGACCTGCCCGGCCTGGCGGAGGTCCGCACCCACGCGCACACGGGCGCACCGATCGCCGCGCGGCGTGGCGGCTGGCCCGTGGTGCTGTTCTCACCCGGGTACGGCGCCGGGCGCAACTCCAGCGCGGCACTGGTGGAGGACCTCGCCAGCCGCGGCCACGTCGTGGTGACCGTCGACCACACCCACGACCCGATCGCCGTCGAGTTCCCCGGCGGCCGCGTCGAGCCCAACACGATCACGGCGTTGATCGCGCAGATCGAGGACCCGGCCCAGTTCGACGCGTTCGCGGCGAAGATGGTCGCGGTCCGCTCCGCGGACCTGCGGTTCGTGCTGGACCGTATGGCGACCCTCAACGACGGCGGCAACCCCGACGTCGAGCGGCGCCGCCTCCCGGCCGGGACCTGCGGCTCGTTGCGCCTGACGCACGTCGGTGCCCTCGGCCACTCGCTCGGCGGCGCCACCGCCGCCCAGGCGATGCACGACGACCGTCGGATCCGCGCGGGAGTCAACCTCGACGGCGCCTTCTACGGTACAGCCGCCGCAGCCGGACTCGACCGGCCGTTTCTGCTGTTCGCGGCAGGTGACACCGACCGCGACAACACGCCGGGCTGGGGCGTGTTCGCCGACCACCTGCGCGGCTGGCACCGCGAGCTGAGGATGCCCGGCGCGCGGCACCTGTCGTTCCACGACTCGGTGCTGATGGTCCCGACGCTCGCGGCGCTGCCAGGCGCGCAGACCGGCGACGCCTACGGCACGGTCGACGGGCCGCGGGTGGCCGCGGTCGTCAGGGCGTACGTGGGCGCGTTCTTCGACCTGCACCTGCGCGGCTCCGGCGCTGACTCCGGGCTGCTCGACGCGGCGTCGCCGCGGTATCCGGAGATCGGGTTCGTGGCATGAGCGGGCGTTACCGCGGCGCGGTGCTGGAGGACTTCACCGATGCGGCCGTCGCCCGGCTCGTCGCCGCCGACCCGGCCGGGTTCTGGCGGACCTCGGAGCACGCCCCCGACGAGCTCGTGGACCGGCTCGCCGACAGGGTCGCCGAGTCGCCGCCGGCGGAGCCGTGGCGGCACCGGCCGCGCGCCGACCTCGACGCGGCCCGCGTGGAGCTGCTGCTCGGGGCCGACACGGACCGGTCGCTGGCGCGTCTGGGCCAGCTGGCGCGGTCGTCCGGCGCGGTTCGCCAGATGTGCGGGACGCGGGGCGTGTGGGTGCCGGCGGACGGCCCGGCGAGGCGGCGCTACCTGCCGCAGGCACGGACGATCGTGACGGCCCGCACGGCGGATCCGCGGTTGGAGACGTTCGTCGATCCGGGAGTGGTGTTCGGAGATCCGCGCGGGTTGGGCTGCGCGCTGCCGCTCTCGGTGCCGCTGCTGGTGAGCGACGCGCTGTTGCCGGCCGCCGTGCGGGGCGGCGGGCATGCGTTCGTGATGAGCCTCTGCTCGGAGTGCGACGCCGACGAGGACGTGCGGGCCGGCTACGGCTGGGCGTCCGGGAGGTTCGACGAGGAGCGCGTCGAGTCGTGCCCCGGCTATCCGCCCGACCGCTGTCCGCAGCCGCCGCGGTTGCGGCTCGCCCCGGCCGGCGAGCGCCGTTGGGACGACGTGGGGCGGCTCGGCGGGCGGCCCGCGTGGTCGCAGGCGGGTCCGCAGTGGCCGGACTGCTGCGGCCGGCCGATGTGGTTCGTCGGGCAGCTGCAGACCGGCGAGTTCGGAGGTGTGGGAGGCGCGATCTACGGGTTCCGTTGCGAGTGCGGTCATGCGGCCCAATCCCGCCAGATCACCTGAGCACCGCGGACGACGGCGCCCGGCCGGCCGTGAACCTGCGACCGCGGCCGGGGCGCCGTGCCGACCGGGCCGCGAAGGGAGACGACTGCGCCCACGGCCAGGGTGTCATGCCGACCGGGCTGCGACGGCATGGGCCCGCCACCGCAGCCGGAACAGGGATGGCCCGCCACCGCAGCCGGCGAGGGACGAGCCTGCCACCGCACTTGAGATGGGTAAGCCTGCCACCGCCGGTCGGGACGCCAACCCTGGGCGCGACCGTGGTCCGGCCAGGCCGCGGCACGAGTCGGCCTGGCGCCGTGGTCCTAGCGCCGCACCGGTCAGGCCGCGGCACGGAGATGGCCTGGCGTCGCGGGGGCGAGGGGCGTGCTACCGGGTCGCGGCCGGGGGTGAAGCGTGGTCATCCAGGGGCGGTGGTGAGGCTTGGGCCTGCCCAGCCGCGTGTGGTGGCGTTCATGTCGGGACCTCCTTGGGTCGGAAACCGGTCAGAGGCAAGCATCGCGGCTGGGCGGGGGTGGCGCATCGGGAATTCTGCCTAGGGAACTGCAGTGGGGGCACCCATGTTCAGTCCTGCAGGGTGCCGGCGAGCAGGCCCCGCATGAAGAAGCGGCCGAGCATGACGTAGAGGGCGAGTGTGGGCAGGCTCACGAGCAGGGCGCCGGCCATCGCCTGGCCGAAGGGGACGGACTGGCCGCCGGCGATGTTGTTGAGGGCGATCGTCACCGGCCAGGAGTCGCGGCTGGTCATCATGGCGCCGAACATGAAGTCGTTCCAGGAGGAGGTGAACTGCCAGATGATCGCCACGGCGAAGGCGGGTTTGGCGAGGGGTACGCCGATGTCGACGAAGCTGCGCAGGATGCCGGCGCCGTCGAGGCGGGCGGACTCGAGGAGCGTGTTGGACATGGCGACGAAGTGGTTGCGGAAGATGAGGGTGGTGATCGGCAGGCCGTAGATGATGTGGATGAGCATGAGGCCGGCGAGGCCGCCGGTCGGGTCGTTGCCGCCGCGGAGGCCGACCGCCGTCATGGTCTGCGACACCGGGATGATCACGGCCTGGTAGGGCACGAAGATCCCGAACAGGATCAGCGGGAAGACGACGTTGGCGAAGGGGAAGCGGATCTTCGACAGGACGAACCCGTTGGCGCAGCCGAGGAGGGCGGAGAGCAGGCTGGCGGGGATGGCGAGGGAGAGGCTGTTGCGGAAGCCGGACGCGAGCTTGGGCCAGACGAGGCCGAAGTTGTCGAGCGACAGGCTGGTCGGCAGCTCCCAGATCCGCGTCGCCGACACGTCGACGGGGTCCTTGAAGGACGTGACCACCAGGACGTAGACGGGGAGCAGGAAGAAGCAGGCGAGGGCCCACAGCACGACGTACCGCACGACGCTGCGGCTGCCGGCGGCGGCCTTCGACGTGGCGGGCGGGATCGGGTCGGAGACCACGTGCCGGGGCACCGTGGCGGTGGCGCGGACCATGTGGGCTACCCCCGTTCCAGAAGCGGGACGTGAAGCGGGACAAGAAGCGGGGCGAGAAGCGAGACGTGAAGCGGGACGTCAGGCGGGGCAAGACGCGGGACGCGAGGCGGGGCAAGTAGCGGGGCAAGAGGCGGGACGTGCGGCGGGGCAAGCAGCGGGGCAAGAGGCGGGACGTGCGGCGGGGCAAGCAGCGGGGCAAGAGGCGGGACCTGAGGCGGGGCAAGCAGCGGGGCAAGAGGCGGGACGTGCGGCGGGGCAAGCAGCGGGGCAAGAGGCAGGACGTAAGGCGGGGCGACGTGCCCCAGCGCAGTGGTTGGCATGGGGGGTCACCGCCGTTCCGTGCGGAGGGCGTACCAGACGTAGGGGCCGACCACGAGGGTGACGCCGACGAGGAGGACGGTGGCGATGGTGGCGCCGCGGTCGTAGAAGCCGCCGTCGAAGGTGGTGAACCACATGTAGAGCGACGGCGTGTCGATGCGGAGGTTGCCCTGGTCGAGGGCGTACAGCAGGTCGAAGGTCTTCAGCGAGATGTGGACCATGATGAGCAGGGCGCTGAAGGTGACGGGGCGCAGCGCGGGACGGACGACGTGCCAGAAGACCTGGGTCTCGCTGGCGCCGTCGAGGCGGGCGGACTCGCGGAGGGCCTCGGGGACGCCGCGCATGCCGGCCAGGAAGAGCGCCATGACGTAGCCGGAGAGGGCCCAGCCGGCGGGCAGGGCGACGGCCGCGATGGCCCAGACGGAGTCCGACTTGTGCCAGTCGCTGCGCAGGAAGTCGAGGCCGATGACGGTGAAGAGCTTGTTGAGGCCGGCCGTGTCGCCGCCGGAGCCGTTGTCGAGCAGCCAGCGCCAGACGATGGCGGTGGCGATGAAGGAGATGGCCATCGGGAAGAGGAAGACGCCGCGGAGGAAGCCTTCGCCGCGCACGCCCTTGTCCAGGAGCATGGCCATCAGGAAGCCGAGCAGGAGGGAACCGCCGACGAAGACCACCGTGAAGACGACCAGGTTGCGCACGTCGGCGTGCCAGCGCTCGTCGCGGAGCAACCGTGAGTAGTTGGACAGGCCGACGAAGTGGTAGGAGGGCGAGAGGCCGCGCCAGTTGGTGAAGGAGACGCGGACGTTCCAGCCCAGGAAGCCGTAGACGAAGACGCCGATGAGGATCAGGGACGGCGAGACGAGGAGCAGCCCGGCCAGCCACGCGGGGCCGCGGTGCTTGCGGCGGCGGATCGGCGGCGGGACGAAGGGGACGTGCGGCGGGGCGTTGGAGTGCCGCGGCACGTGGACGGGGGCGGTCATCGCGTCTCCTGGAACTGCTGCTGCACGGTGCTGGCGAACTTGCCGAGGTCGCCGTGCTGGACGAACAGGCCGAGCGCCGAGTCGATCTCCGCGTTGTAGGCGTTGTTGGCCACGACGCCGTGGGCGAGGGAGCCGACGATGCGGGTCTTCGGGTCGCGCCACTGTTGCAGGGTCCAGCCGAGGTAGCCCTTGTAGAGATCGGCCGAGGCGTCGGTGCGGGCGGGGATGGAGCCCTTGAGGGGGTTGAACAGGTTCTGCCCGTCGGCGGAGCCGCACTCGATGAGCCACCTGCGTGACAACGAAGGGCTGCGCACGCCGGTGGGGAGGGTGAAGGAGTCGGAGAGGAAGTCGTAGACGCCCTCGGTGCCGGGCGAGGTGGCCACGTCGTAGCCGTCGCGCCACTGCAGCTTCTTCGACTGCTCCAGGTAGGAGGAGCTCCAGTCCCCCATGACGGCGTAGACGGCGGAGCCCTCGATGACCCTGTCGAGCTGCGGCTGCCACTCGCCGGCCGCGGAGCGGACGTCGGAGTTGGCGAGGACCTTGCCGAACATGTCGAGCGCCGACGTGACCTGGGGCGAGGTCCACCTGAGGTCGCCGGAGAAGAGCCGCTCGTAGGAGTCGGCGCCGAGCTCGCCGAGCAGGACGGTCTCCATGAGGTGCTTCTGGGTCCACTCGGGGCCGACGGCGAGCGGCACCTTGCCCTTGCCCTTGATGACGGCGGCCTGGGCCAGGAAGTCCGACCACGTCTTCGGCGGACCCGCGATGCCGAGCTCGCGAAGGACGCGCGGGTTGAACCAGATGAGGTTCGCGCGGTGGATGTTGACCGGGACGGCGTAGATCTTGCCGTCGATGGTCAGGTTGTCCAGCAGGCCCTTCGGGAAGACCTTCCGCCAGCCCTGCTCCTCGTACAACGTTGTCAGGTCCTGTACCTTGCCTGACCGGACGTCGTCGAGCAGCTCCAGCCCGGCATGACGCTGGTAGGAGTCGGGTGGGTCGTTGGCGAGCAGCCGGCTGGCGAGAATCGCCTTGGCGTTGGAGCCGGCACCGCCGGAGACGGCGGCGTTGACGAACCGGATGCCGGGGTTGGATGCCTCGAAGGCCTCGGCCATCGCGGCCAGGCCTTCCTCCTCACCGGGTCCGGTCCACCATGAGTAGACCTCGAGCTGGTCGTCGCTCGCACCGCCGACGGTGAACATCGACAGCGACGCGAGCAGTGACACGACAAGCAGCGAGATGATGGCCAGGCGGCCCTTCCACACTTCGAACCTCCCGTGGCCTCGCTGGCGGGCGAATCCGGGTCACTCATGTCGTCGAGTGAACCTAGTGCTCACGGAAGTCGTTTGGTGATAAACGTCCGGTTCGATCAACAGCGTCATCCGGGGGATAACCCAGGACGCACGGATGACTTATATCACAACCCAAAGTATGGTTCGATCCGCCGAATAGCCCGAGGTCAGACCACGACCTCGGGCTATTCGTGCCAGGTGGCAAACAGCAGTGGGCTAAAGGCTGTATGCCTCCACTTCGGACAGTTGGCCGGCGGGCCAGCCGCTGTTCGCGGTGATGGTGATCCGCAGGTACCGGACGTTCCCCGCCGGGAAGGAGAGGATCGCGGTGTTGCCGCTCGCCGGGTCGAAGGCGACGACCGCCGAGCTGCGGAGGATCGTGCCGGTCGCGCCGTCGGTGATCGTCACCGTCTGGGTGCGGGCCGCCCACGCCGTCGACGGGGGCAGGCGCAGCGTGACCTTGCCGACGGACACGGACGAGCCGAGGTCGACCTGGATCCACTGCGGGAAGGCGTTGTTGGTGCTCTCCCAGTAGGTGTTGGCGTTGCCGTCGACGGCGTTGCCGGAGCCGTACGCCTGGGTGTTGGACGACTGGGTGGTCGGCCGGCCCAGCGCCAGGTTCTGCCCGCTCGCCGAGGCGCCCTGCCCGGACAGGACCACGCTCAGCGTGGCCGCGCCGTAGGTGACGGTCAGCGAGCCGGTCCGGGTGCCGGTCGCGGTGGGGCGGAAGGTGACGTTGACGGTGCAGTTCGCCCCGGCCGCGATCGACGTACCGCAGCCGCTCGTCATCGTGTAGTCGCCGGCGACGGTGATCGAGGCGACGGACGCCGCGGCGGTGCCGGTGTTGCTGATCGTCACGGCCTGCGCCCCGCTGAACGAGCCGACGGTCGTGGCGGCGAAGCTCAGCGACGCCGGGTTCGCGGTCAGCGTCGCCGTGCCCGCCGACACGCCCTTGCCGGACAGCGCCACCGAGGCCGACGAGCCGCCGTACGCGACGGTCAGCGAACCGGTCCGAGTGCCGGCCGCGGCCGGGTGGAAGGTGACGGTGACCGTGCAGTTGGCGCCGGCGGCGATGACCGTCCCGCACGTGGTCGTCCGGGTGAAGTCGCCGGTGGCGGTGATCCCGGAGACCGTGGCCGGGCCGGTGCCGGTGTTGGTGACCAGCACCGTCTGCCAGTCGCTGTTGTCGTTGACCGTGGTGTCCTCGAACGACAGCGACGTCGGGCTGAGCGTCAGCGCGGGGGTCCCGCCGCCGGAGCCGTACACCTCCAGGCTCGACACCTGCCCGGCCGGCCAGCCGGTGTTCCCGGTGATCTGCAGCCGCAGGTAGCGCACCGAGGCCGTGACCGGAATGTCCGCCGTGTTGCCGGAAGCGGGGTCGAACGCCACGTCGGCCGCGGGTCGGAGGACCGCGCCGGTGGCGCCGTCGAGAACCGCGACCGTCTGCCGCCGGGCAGCCCACGCGGCGGCGGGCGGAAGACGAAGCGTCACCTTCCCGACCGTCGCGGTGGTGCCGAGGTCGACCTGGATCCACTGCGGGAACGCGTTGTTGGCGCTCTCCCAGTACGAGTTGACGTCGCCGTCGACCGCGTTGGTCGCCGGGTAGCCGCCCTGCGCGCTCGACGAGGTCACCGGCTTGCCCAGCGCCAGGTTCGTGGTGCCGGCGGTGACGCCGGTGCCGGTGAGCTGCACGAGGACCGCGCCCTGCCCGTCGTCGCCGGTGATCGAGTACACCGCCGACTGCGGTCCGGCCGACGACGGCGTGAACGTCACCGTCTGGTGGATGATGTCGCCGGGCGACAGCTGCTGCCCCTCCGACACGGGCGTGGTGGTGTTGAACGCGCCGACCGGCGGCGCCGCCTTGGTCAGGGTCAGCGTGATGTTGCCGGTGTTCGCGATGTCGAAGACCGCGGTCGCCGTCTGCCCGACCGGCACCTGACCGAACTGGACCGGGTTGGGGGTGATCGTCAGCTGCGGCGCGCCGGTGACGGCGGTGCCGGTGACCGGGACGGTGACGGAGCCGGCGCTGCTGGTGACGATGAACGTGCTGTTCGCCGTGCCGGCCGCGGTCGGCGCGTACCGGACGGAGACCGACACGGAGGCGCCCGCGGCGAGGGTCGTGCCGGTGGCGGGGACGCCGGTGGCGGTGAACGGCGCGGCCGGCGGCGTGAAGCCGGTGATCGTCACCGCGGACGTGCCGGTGTTGGTCACGCTGACGCCGAGGGTCTTGTTGGCCCCGGTCGGCACGGTGCCGAAGGACAGCGTCGACGGGGTGGCGCCGAGCCCGGGCCTGGTGCCGATGCCGTGCAGGTCGAACGGCACGGTGCCGGCGTTGGTGGTGAAGGTCAGGCTGCCGGTGGCGCCGCCGGTCGCGGACGGCGTGAAGCGCACCGGCACCGACAGCGTCTGCCCGGTCGTGAGGTTCACCGGCAGGGCGGGCGGCGTGGCGGCGAACGGCGCGGCGGTCGAGATCGCGGTGATCGAGACGGCGCGGGTCGCGGTGACGGTGACGGTCGCGTTGGCGGTGCTGCCGACCGCGACGCTGCCGAAGTCGGTGGGCCCGCTGGTCAGCGCCGCAGTGGTCGGCCGGCCGAAGCCGACGACGTGCCCGTCGCGGGTGCCGACGAAGACCCGCCCGCCGTCGGTCGCCGGGGTGACGAACTTGGTCGCGACCCCGATCGGCGCGCTGTAGCGCAGGTTGAGCCGGCCGTTGACCGGCAGCGCGTCGTAGGCGCGCAGCTGGCCGTTGGCGCCGCTGGACCCGTCGCTGTAGACGGCCCACACGATGGCGCTTCCGGAGGTGGTACCGGTGGACGTCACGACCGGTGAGCCCGAGGTGTAGCCGAAGGTCGACGCGCTGGTCCCGGCGGAGGTGAGCACGGGCAGGCCGGCGCCGTTGACCCCGTACTTGAACGCGCGCAGGAAGCCCTGGTTCTCGACCTGGTACACGTAGCCGCCGTCGCCGCCCCAGAACGCGGGGTGGCCCCAGACGCCGTTGTACGGACCGGCCGGCGGGCCGACGGACGCGTCGCCGCCGCCCGGCCCCTGCGCGTTGCCGCCCAGGTTGTCGCGGTCCAGCAGGTACACGCGGCCGTCCTTGCCGGTCTGCACCAGCAGCTTGGGGTGGGCGGCGGTGCCGAAGCCGGCGGGCAGCGCCATGGGGCCGCCGGAGCCGAAGTCGGTGTCGTCCTGGTCGAGGCGGCTGTTGTTGAACGGGCTGAAGAAGTCCTTCGCGGTGAGGGAGCCGTCGCCGTTGACCTGCAGGCGGATGATCGACTCGGCCAGGGTGCCGGGCGGGCTGGTGCCGGGCCCGGGCGCCGGCGAGACGCCGTTGCCGGTGGAGACGATGATCCGGCCGGGGCCGTCGGAGACGAGGCCGCCGCCGGACTGCCAGATGCCGGCCATGCCGTTGCTGCGGCCCGCCTCGGTGGACCACAGCGTCGTCATCTGCGGCGTCGTGGTGCGCACGCCCGCGACGTAGCCGACGTACGGGCCGTAGTCGCAGTGGCTGGCGAACCCGGCGTAGACGACGCCGTCGAGCAGCAGCAGGCCGGGGCGCTGCGCGGCGGTCTTCGGGTTGAACGTGTTGCCCGGGTCGTTGGTCGGCGAGCCCTGGATCGTCACCGGCCAGCCGGCCCGCTCGACGCCGGTCGCGGGGTTGACCGAGTGCAGGTAGAAGTGCGGGTGGTCGGCGTCGGGGCCGTCGTTGACCTTCGCCATGAAGAACACGGCGTCGGTCGCCGGATCGTAGACGGGCGTGCTCGTGATGCCGATGTTGGGCACCAGGTCGCCGCAGCCGATCGCCGACGCGGGCCACGCCGGCCCGACGCTGCGCGACCAGTTCACGGCGCCGGTCGCCGGGTTGAGCCCGTAGACCCAGTTGTTCTCCGTGACGGTGATCAGGGTGCCGCCGGCGACGATCGGCTGCGCGTACACCTGGCCGTTGACGGTCGCCGAGAACAGCTGCCCGAAGTCGGAGGCGGACACGGCCGACGGCGCCAGGCCGGGCTCGTTGCTGTCCCAGCCGGTGCGCAGGTTGTCGACCGAGACGGTGGTGATGTCGGCATTGGACGGTTGGGGCGCGATGACCACCAATGCCGACAGCGTCAGCGCTGCCGGCAGGAGGCGGATGAGGGCACGACGCATGACACGCTCCTGGCGGGGAACGGCAACGATGAAGGATCGAACCGTAACTTGGTCGATCCTTCACCGCAAGATGCTGACTGCCCTATGAAATTTTGCGACGCCCCTATGTCAACGTTGGAACTGCCACGCGACCGGCCACCGCGGCCGGTCGAACAGGATTCAGCGGGGGCCGTAGCGCTCGGCGGCGCGGGCCTTCGCCTTGGCGGCCTCGATCTTGCGGTCGCGCGGCGGCGTGTTGGTGACGAGCTGGCCGAGCAGCTCGCGGGTCGCGGCCGTGACGGCGGCGACGGCGGCGTCGAACGCGGCCTGGTTCGCCTGCGAGGGGCGGGTCATGCCGGCGACCTTGCGCACGTACTGGATGGCGGCGGCCTCGATCTCGTCCTCGGTCGCCGGCGGCTCGAAGTTGTTCAGTACCCGGATGTTCCTGCACATGCCTCCACCATGCCAGGTCGCCCGCCGGCCGGCAGACCCGCCAGGGTCGCGGCGACGTCCGGCGGTGCGGGCATGGCGGCGATCTCGTCGCGGACCCGCCCGGCGCGGCGGGTGACGGCGGAGTCGGCCAGCAGCGCCCGGACGGCGGCGCGGACCGCGGCCGGGGACCGGTCGGCGAAGGCGACGGTGCGCGCGACCCCGGCGGCCGTCAGCCGCTCGGCGATGCTGAACTGGTCGCACATCTGCGGCAGTACCAGCTGCGGACGGCCCGCACCGAGCGCGGCCATCGAGCTGCCCGAGCCGCCGTGGTGCACGAACAGGTCGCAGGTCGGCAGCAGCACGTGGTGCGGCAGCCAGCCGGCGCGGCGGGCGTTGGCCGGCAGGTCCTCGATGCCGTGCACGCCGGCGCCGCTGACGACGACCTCGACGTCGAGGTCCCGCATGCCTTCGACGGCGGCGGTGAGCCCGTCGACGCCCTCCGGGATCGGCACGGTGCCCATCGAGACGCAGACGCGGGGGCGCACGCGCGGCGCGAAGAGCCACTCCGGCAGCGTGCTGGCGCTGTTGTACGGGATGTACCGCATCGGCAGCCGTACACCGGGATCCGCCGACGACGGGCCCAGCGACGGCGGGCAGGTGTCCACGGTCGCCAGGGGCGCGTCGGTCGGCTGGGCCACGCCGAGGGTGTCGGCGAGGCGCAGCAGCCGGTCGGCGATGTCGGCGAGCGCGGCGCGGTGGACCGCGTCGGGGACGGGCAGCCCCCAGTGGTGCAGCACCCACGGGATGCGCAGCAGCGTGGCGGCGAGCGGCGCGGCGTACTCGACGGGCTCGGTGACGATGAGGTCGGGCCGCCACGCGCGGGCGAGGGCGACGACGTCGGGGCCGGTGCGTTCGGCGATGGCGGCGAAGACGGCGAGGTCGAGGGTGTCGTTGCCGCCGAGGCGCAGGTGCGGCGGCCACAGCTCGAAGAACGACGCGTCGCCGCCGACGACGACGTGGCTGAGCCCGGCCCGGCGGATCTGCTGGCCCATCGACTGGGGCGCGGCGACGAGCACGTCGTGGCCGCGCAGGTGCATCGCCCACGCCAGGGGCGCCAGCGCGTACAGGTGCCCCGGCGCCGGGTTGATGGTGAACAGCACCCGCATCAGCATGCCTCTCGGTTCACGACGGGGAGATCTTCGATGCCGCGCAGCATCGTGCCGGGCGCGCGGAAGCGCGGCGGGCCGGCCAGGCGCAGGCCCGGGAAGCGGCGCAGCAGCATGGGGAACAGCACCCGGGCGTGCGTGCGGGCGAGGGCCGAGCCGGGGCAGTAGTGCCGTCCGGTCCCGAACGACAGCGGCGGCCGGGCGGTGCGCCGGGTGATGTCGAACGCGTCGGGGTCCGCGGTGTACGAGCGGTCGCGGTTGGCCGCCCCGAGGATGCCGAGCAGCGCCGTGCCGGGCGCGACGGGCACGCCGCCGAACTCGCACGGCGCGGTCGCGATCCGCACCGCCACCTGCACCGGCGGGTCGAAGCGCAGGATCTCCTCGACGGCCCGGTCGGCGAGCGCCGGGTCGTCGCGCAGCGCCGCCGCCTGCGCGGGGTGCTCCAGCAGCAGCCGCGCGCCGAGCGTGATGAGGCTCGCCGGGGAGTCGTAGGCGGCGCCGTAGAGCAGGGCGAGGTCGCCCTGGTACTGCTCGCCGCCGCCCGGCCGGTGCTCGCGGACCAGCGCCAGGAGCCCGTTGCCGGCGTGCGCCTCCAGCACGTTGATGATCGTCTCGCCGGCCGCGTCCATCGCGGTGCGCTGCCGGGGCGTCATGAACGGCTCGAACGCGGCGCTCCCGGCGCGGGCGGCGGCCCCGAGGCGCAGCGCGTCGGCGTCCGGTATGCCCAGCAGCCGCCCCGTGACCAGGGAGGCGAACGGCACCGCGACCGCGTCGGCGAGGTTGACCGTCGCCCCGCCCGCCAACCGTGCGGCGAAGTCGTCCAGTACCGACGTGGCGACGGCGACGACGTCGGCCTGCTGCACGGGGCAGCGGCGCGGGGTGAGCCGCCGGGCGAGGGCGGTGCGCAGCGGCAGGTGCGCGGGGCCTTCCCGCCAGCCGAACGACTGGTAGAGGCAGCGGACCAGCCGGTGCTCGCGCCAGCTGGGGGTGAGCAGCTCGGGCGCCTCGCCGGCGCTGACGAACGCGGCGTCCTGCAGGAGGCGGGCGCAGTCGGCGTACCGGGTGAGCACCACCGCCTCCGTCTTGCCGGGCAGCTGCACGGGCAGGACCGGGGCGACCCGGCGCAGCCGCTCGTAGGCCGGGTACGGGTCGGCGTGCGCGGACGGGCGGACCAGGTCCACGAACGTCCGCAGGGCGCGCCGCCGGTCGGTCCCGGCCCAGAACCGCAGCAGCGCCTCGGCGGTGACGCCGGGCCGCTCGAGGTTGGGGCTGTGCGAGGCGCCGTCGATGACCGCGAGGGTCGCGCCGGCCCGTTCGGCGTAGCCGGCGAACTCGGCCGCCGACCACAGCTTCCGGTCCCGGTGCCCGTGCATGACCAGCAGCGACAGCCGGGTGGCACGCAGCTCGTCGGCACGGTCGGACTCCCCCGCCAGGGCGGCGAGGGCGCCGCGGACGAACGCGGGGCGCATCAGCCGCAGCCGGGTCCGCCAGAACTCGCGCCGGGCGACGTCGTCCTCGGGGATGAGCCGCCGCACGACCGGCCACATGACGGCGTTGCCCTCCAGCGACAGCGTGTGGTCGAAGCCGCCGAGGATCTTGCGGTGCTTCGGGCCGTCCATGCCCGGGCCGCTGCCGATGAACGCGGCGGAGCCGAGCCGGCGCGGCTGGGCGAGCGCGGCGGCCCGGACCACGAACCCGCCGTACGAGTGGCCGACGACGTGCGGCGGGTCGGCGCCGCCGACACTGTCCAGGACGGCGATCAGGTCCTCGGCGTGCCGGCGGATGCTGTGGTCGCCGGTGCGGTCGTCCTGATAGTGGCCGCGGTAGTCGTACGCGTAGGCACGGTAGCCGGCGGCGGCCAGGGCCGGCAGCAGCGGGAGGAAGTCCTCCTTGGAGCCGATCAGACCCGGGCACAGGACGACGGGGACGCCGGTGTCGGCGGCCGGCGACGGCAGCGCGCGCAGCGCCGACACGGCACCCCGGGCGGTCTCCAGCACAGCGTCACATACCGTGGTCACCGCATCACGGTACGGCACCTTTCGGACATAACCGGCATTACACGCCGATAAGCGTCCAGGCGCGGGACCCGCCGCGGACCCCCGCCTGGTTGGCGACCAGCCGCACGTCGTCCGGCATCGCCACGACGAGGCGCTCGGCGTTGCCGCCGCCGAGGTACAGCCGGTCCCAGCGGAACACCGGCCGCAGCCCGTCGACGATCCGCAGCACCCGCCGCGACCACCGCCGGTCGCCGAGCCGCCGGCGCTCCAGCTCGCCGAGGAAGTCGTCGTAGGTGCGGCCCCGCGAGTACGGCGCGTGCGACAGCTCCAGGTGCGGCGCCAGCCGCCCCTCGTCGAACAGCGCGCTGCCGAGCCCGGTGCCGAGCGTGAGCACCAGCTCCAGGCCGCGCCCCTCGACGAGCGCCGCGCCGTGCACCTCCGCGTCGTTGAGGACCAGGACCGGCCGGGCGAAGGCGCGCCCGAGCTCGGCCCGCGCGTCGTACCCCTTCCACAGCGCGAACAGCTCCGGGTCGACCGGGGTGTGCGGGCCGGCCTCGTTGACGTAGTGCGGGGTGGCGACGACGACCCCGTGCCGGATCATCCCCGGCAGCCCGACGGTGACCCGGTCCGCCGCCGGCAGGCCCTCCGCGATGCCGAGCAGCACCTCGACGAGCCGGGCGGGCGGCAGCGGGTACGGCGTCGGCACCCGCACCGGCTCGCAGCACAGCGTGTCGGCGTCGTCGACCACGGCGGCCTTGAGCCCACCGCCCCCGCAGTCGATCGTCAGCGTCGTCACCATCCCAGGATTCTGCCTCGGCGCACCCGGGCCGCCGCGATGCGACAGGACACTGCACAGACTCCGCAGAGTTTATGGGGACGACAGTTGACAGGCTACATCGTGTCACCTCTCATGGAAGGTGAGTCCTCCACCCACCCGCAGATCGCCGCCGCCCTCCCCGACCTGCGGCAGATGCCGGTCCGGTTCACCCCCAACGGCTCCCACGTCGTCACGTCGATCGTCTGACGCCGCGCCTGCCCGGGTGACGGCCGGGTGAAAGCGGCACTCGGCGCCGGCGGCGCGGTCTAGCTTCGACGGCATGACCGCCACGAAGATCATGCTGGACGAGGGCGAGATGCCGCGTCGCTGGTACAACCTCATGGCCGACCTGCCGGCGCCGCCCCCGCCGGTGCTGCACCCCGGCACGCTGGAGCCGGTCGGCCCGCAGGACCTGGCGCCACTGTTCCCCATGGCGCTGATCGAGCAGGAGGTCACCCAGGAGCGCTACGTCGACATCCCCGACGACGTGCTGGACGTGTACCGCCTCTGGCGCCCGTCGCCGCTGTTCCGCGCGCACCGCCTGGAGAAGGCCCTCGGCACGCCGGCCCGGATCTACTACAAGTACGAGGGCGTGTCGCCGGCCGGCTCGCACAAGCCGAACACCGCCGTCCCGCAGGCGTACTACAACGCGGCCGCGGGCATCCGCCGGCTCACCACCGAGACCGGCGCCGGCCAGTGGGGCACGGCGCTGGCGTTCGCGGGCGCGCAGTTCGGCCTCGACGTGGAGATCTGGCAGGTGCGCGCGTCGTACGACCAGAAGCCCTACCGCAAGATGATGATCGAGACGTTCGGCGGCACGATCCACCCGTCCCCCTCGGACCGCACCGAGGCGGGCCGCCGCGTCCTCGCCGCCGACCCCGGCTCGCCCGGCTCCCTCGGCATCGCGATCAGCGAGGCCGTCGAGGTCGCCGCCGCCCGCCCCGACACCAACTACGCCCTGGGCAGCGTCCTCAACCACGTGCTCCTGCACCAGACGATCATCGGCGAGGAGGCGCTGCTCCAACTGGCGAAGGTCGGCGCCACACCGGACGTCATCGTCGGGTGTACCGGCGGCGGCTCCAACTTCGCCGGCCTCGCCTTCCCGTTCCTGCGCGAGAAGCTGGCGGGCCGGATGGCGCCCGTCGTCCGCGCCGTCGAACCCGCCGCGTGCCCGTCGCTGACGAAGGGCGTCTACGCGTACGACTTCGGCGACACCGCCGGCATGACGCCGCTGATGAAGATGCACACCCTCGGCCACGACTTCATCCCCGACCCGATCCACGCCGGCGGCCTGCGGTACCACGGCATGGCGCCGCTCATCTCGCACGTCTACGACCTCGGCCTCATCGAAGCGGTCAGCAAGACCCAGCGCGAGTGCTTCGAGGCGGGGGTGCGCTTCGCCCGCGCCGAGGGCATCATCCCCGCCCCGGAGCCGACCCACGCCCTGGCCGCCTGCATCGAGGAGGCGCTGCGCTGCAAGGAGACCGGCGAGGAGAAGGTCATCCTGACCGCCCTGTGCGGCCACGGCCACCTCGACCTGCCCGCCTACGGCCGCTACCTCGCCGGCGACATGGTCGACAAGGAGCTCTCCGACGACGCGGTCGCCGCCGCCGTGGCGCAACTGCCGAAGGTGCCGGCCTGACGGCGCGGGCCTGACCGTGCCGACCTGACGGGTCATGGCCGCTCGAAGCCGCCGAGGCCGCCACGGTACGACTTCCGCGGCGGCCGGGCGTGTTCGCAGGCCCGCGCAGCCCGGCACCGCGGCCCGTGGGAGTGGAACCCACGGGCCGCGGTGGACGGAGGTGCGGGACGGGTCAGAGGCCGGTGTTGAGGGCCGTCATCAGGGTGCCGGACGTGGTGTCGCCGGACATCTCCCAGATCATGCCGCCGAGCAGGTTCTGCTGCTTCACCCAGGCGGTCTTCTGCGCGATGGACCAGGTGTCGTCGAAGGTCCACCACTGCCCGCCGGGGCCGGTGTAGCAGGACGTGGCGATCGACTGCACGTCGTGGTAGACGGTGCAGTTGGGCACCATCGCCAGGAGGTTGGCGTAGCCGCGGGTGCCGGCCTCCTCGGCGAACTGGCCGGGTGCGGCCCCGGTGGCCGTCTGCCACTCACCGTTGGCGGAGCCGGCGGCGACGCCCTGCCAGCCGCGGCCGTAGAAGGCGAAGCCGACGGTCAGCTGGCGCGGGTTGACGCCGGCGGAGGTGTAGGCCGCCACCGCGTTCTGGACGCTGAAGGTGAAGGAGTAGGGGTCCTGGGCGTCGCCGTACAGGTTGCCCTGGTGGCCCGTCCGGTTGGGCTCCCAGGAGTTGTCGCTGCCGGCACCGTGGAAGTCGTAGCCCTGCACGTTGGCGAAGTCCAGGGAGTCGAAGACGCTCGGGGTGCCGTCGGTGCGGCTGATGTCCCAGCCGGCCGCGATCTTCGCCGGGTCGGCGGGGGTGAAGGCGGTCAGCAGGTAGCGCTTGCCGGTGGTGGCGCTCAGCGCGTCCATCTGCCTGCGGAACTCCGCGAGGAGCAGCGTGTTGTTGGCCTTGTCCTGCGCGCCCCAGTGGTTGCCGGCGTGGCCCTCGGCGCCGGGCCACTCCCAGTCCAGGTCGATGCCGTCGAAGATGCCGGCGGCCGAGCCCGCGCCGCCCGCGTTGTTGTAGGTCGGCAGGTTGCCCTTGAGGTACATGTCGATGCAGGAGCGCACCAGCTTCTCCCGCGAGGCCGGGGTGGCGGCCGCATCGGAGAAGTACTTCGAGTAGGTCCAGCCGCCGAGCGAGATGAGCACCTTCAGGTTCGGGTACTTCGCCTTGAGCTTGCGCAGCTGGTTGTAGTTGCCGCGCAGGTTCTCCCAGCCGGTGTCGGCGACGCCGTCGACGGACTGGGCGGCGCTGAACGGGCGGCCGTAGTCGGCGTCCGCGTCGCCCGCGCCGGTGCCCTGGTCGGGGTCCTGCGGGTTGGCGGTGGTGCCGCGGGTGACACCCTGCAGGCAGGTCAGGTTGACCGGGTCGAGGTTGGCGAACGCGTAGTTGAGGTGGGTGAGCTTGGCCGCGGCGCCGGACGTGTCGAGGTTCTTCACGAAGTACTGGCGGCCGTAGATGCCCCACTGCACGAAGTAGCCGACCTTGGCGTAGTTGCCACCGCCGACCGCGTCGTCCGTGGTGACGGTGACGGCCGCACTGGCGGGTGAGGCGTTGTCGTAGGTGTCGCGGGCCTTCACCGTGAACGTGTAGGCCGTCAGCGGCGCCAGCCCGGTCACCGTCGCCGTCGTCCCGGTGGCGGTCGTGACGAGCGTGCCACCGCGGTACACGTCGTAGCCGGCGATGCCGCTGGGGTCGGTGACCGCGTTCCAGGCGAGCGTGACGCTGACCGAGGTCTTGGCCGTGCTGCGCAGGCTGCCGGGCGCCGCCGGCGCGGTGGTGTCGTCCGCGGGGTTGAGCGTGGTCGCGGAGACGGCGGCGCTGTCGGCGGACACGTTGCCGCGGGTGTCCCGCGCCCGCACCGTGAAGCTGTACGCGGTGTTCGGCGTGAGCCCGTTCACCACGGCCGACGGAGCGGTGGAGGAAGCGACCACCGTGGAGCCGCGGTAGACGTCGTAGCCCGCGATCGGGAAGTCGGTCGCCGCGGGGGCGGTCCACGCCAGCGACACGGTCTTCGTCGTGCGGCCGGTGACGGACAGGCCGGCGGGCGCGTTCGGGGCGCGGTCCGGGCTGCCGTCGCACTTGTTGCCGTTGATGCGGCAGTTCAGCGGTTCGGCGTTGGTACCGGTGGCGATGAACCAGAAACTGTAGGGCTCGGTGTTGCGTCCGGCCGCCACGGTCCCGTTGTAGTGCGCGTTCACGACCGTGACGTGGTTGCCGGTCCGCGTGACGGTGCCGTTGTACCCGGTGCCGACGTTCAGCCCGGCCGGCACGTCGAACTCGAGGGTCCACCCGGTGATCGAGGCGCTGGTCGGGTTGCTGACTGTGTACTTGTCGACCCAGTAGGTGCCGTAGTCCGCGGCGGAGAACGCGGCGGTGAGCCCCGCGGGAGCGGCGTGGGCGGTGCCGGGTATCGCTACCGCGGCGGAGACGGTGAGCAGGATGGCTGCGAAGAGCCTGGTGGGGTGCACTCGTGCCTCCTATTAGGAAAGTTTCCTAATAGTCCTCGCGGGACCTGCAGAAAGTCAAGAATATCGATTTGCTTAAAGCATTTAAGGTCTTCGAGGCATGAGCGATATTCGTACCGCGACACCCCATCGCCTGGCCGTCCCCGGCATGCTCGCCATCGGCGGGCTGGCCCTCGCCGGCCTGGCGCACGCGTTCACCATCGCCGAGTCCCTGAAGGGCGCCGACGCGCCCGCCGAGGACGCGGGCCGCGAGGTGGCCTTCGCGTCCAACTTCGGCGTCAGCACGTACGTCTCCGGCGACACCGCCTCCGGGATCCTCGGCGCGGCCAGGCTGCTGGTCCTGGTGCTGGTCATCGTCTGGCTGTACCTCGCCCGGGACAACTTCGACCGGCGCGGCGACCGCAGCGTCGAGTGGAAGAAGGGCTGGACGATCGGCGGCTGGTTCGTCCCGTTCGCCAACCTCGTCATCCCCAACCGGGTCGTCGCGGAGATCCACCGCCGCAGCGCGCCCGACGGGACGTGGCCCTCCGACCGGATCGTCAACGCCTGGTGGGTCGCGCTGCTGATCAGCTTCATCGGCTACACCGAGACCTCGAAGTACGCCAGCGGCGAGGTCATCGTCTACAGCCCGCCGTTCTTCGCCGTCGTCTCCGGCGTCGCCGGGATCGCCGCCGCGGTCCTCCTGGCGCTGATCGTCCGCAAGGTGTCGACGTGGCAGGACAACATTCCGACGAGCTGACGGAAAGTTCTGCCGGCGGACGGGTCGATTTCTTGCATCCATCGGCGCGAGTTAGTAACGTCGGCTCACCAACCATCGCGACGTGTGGATGTGTGGGGCTTCGGCGGCCCGCGCACCTGCCGCCGGCGCGCCCGCCAAGCACCTGCGCCGGCATCGCGTGACCCCCCGACCCTTCGGGAAGGACACCCGCCGATGCACCCCGCGTTCAGAAGAGCCGCGGCGGCGTTGCTGATCAGCAGCGCCGCGGTGGCCCTGCCCAGCCCCGCGCACGCCCACACCTCCATCAACCCGGCCCTGTTCCAGCAGGTCGAGCTCGCCAAGGGGATCAACGAGCTCGGCGAGCCGATGTCGATCGCCGTGCTGCCCGACCGGTCGGTGCTGCACACGGCGCGCAACGGGACGCTGCGGCGTACCGACGCCGCCGGCAACACCTCGGTGATCGGAACGCTGCCCGTCTACACCCACGACGAGGAAGGCCTGCAGGGCGTGGCCGCCGATCCCGGCTTCGCCACCAACCGGCAGATCTACCTGTACTACGCGCCGCCGCTGAACACCCCGGGCGGCGACGCGCCGGCCGCGGGCGCGGACTGGACGCCGTGGAAGGGCGTCAACCGGCTGTCGCGCTTCACGCTCAACACCGACAACACGCTCAACACGGCGAGCGAGCGCACGGTCCTCGAGGTCGGCACCGACCGCGGCATGTGCTGCCACGTCGGCGGCGACATCGACTTCGACGCGGCCGGCAACCTGTACCTGTCGACCGGCGACGACTCCAACCCGTTCGACTCCGCCGGCTACGCGCCCATCGACGAGCGCACCGACCGCAACCCGGCCTACGACGCGCAGCGCTCGGCGGCGAACACCAACGACCTGCGCGGCAAGATCCTGCGGATCAAGGTCAACGCCGACGGCTCGTACGGCATCCCGAGCGGCAACCTGTTCCCGCAGGGCACCGCGAACACCCGGCCCGAGATCTACGCGATGGGGCTGCGCAACCCGTTCCGGATGAGCGTCGACAAGGCCACCGGCGCCGTCTACGTCGGCGACTACGGCCCGGACGCCGGCACCACCGACCCCAACCGCGGCCCGTCGGGGCAGGTCGAGTTCGACCGGATCACGTCGCCCGGCAACTACGGCTGGCCGTACTGCACCGGCACGAACACCAGCACCGAGACCTACAACGAGTGGAACTTCGCCAGCAACAGCACGGGCCCCAAGTACAACTGCGCGGGCGGGCCGACGAACAACTCGTTCCGCAACACGGGCCAGGGCACGCTGCCCGCCGCGAAGCCCGCCTGGATCCGCTACGCCGGTGACGCCGGCAGCCCGCCCGAGTTCGGCAGCGGCTCCGAGTCGCCGATGGCCGGCCCCGTGTACCGCTACGACCCGGCGAACCCGTCGGCCGTCAAGTTCCCCGCCGACCTCGACGGGCACTTCTTCGCCGGCGAGTTCGGCCGCCGCTGGATCAAGGCGATCGACGTCAACGGCGACGGCTCCCCCGGCGCGATCGCGAACTTCCCGTGGTCGGGCATGCAGATCATGGACCAGGCGTTCGGCCCCGACGGCGCGCTGTACGTCCTGGATTACGGCGCCGGCTTCGGCAACGGCGACGCCAACTCGGCGCTGTACCGCATCGAGTACACCGGCGGCGGCAACCGGGCGCCCGTCGCGGTCGCCGCCGCGAACCCGACCTCGGGCCCGGCGCCGCTGACCGTGAACTTCAGCTCGGCCGGCAGCAACGACCCCGAAGGCCAGGCGCTGACCTACAGCTGGGCGTTCGGCGACGGCACCACGTCCACCGCCGCCAACCCGACGAAGACCTACGCGACGGCCGGCACCTACACCGCCACGCTGACCGTCCGCGACCCGCAGGGCGCCACCGGCAGCGCCAGCGTCCGCGTCTCCGCCGGCAACACCGCACCCGTCGTGCGGATCGTGGCGCCCGCCAACGGTTCGCTCGTCTCGTTCGGCGACACCGTGCCGTACCAGATCACCGTCACCGACCCCGAGGACGGCACCGTCGACTGTGGACGGGTGCGGATGACGTACATCCTCGGCCACGACACCCACGGCCACCAGATCACGTCGCAGACCGGCTGCACCGGCTCGATCACCATCCCGCTCGACGGCGAGCACGACGCGGCCGCGAACATCTTCGCCGTCTTCGACGCGGAGTACACCGACAACGGCGGGATCACCACGCACACGCAGCACACGCTGCAGCCGCGGCACCGGCAGGCCGAGCACTTCGCCACCCAGCAGGGCGTGCAGACCTTCGACAAGGCCGGCGCCGAGGGCGGCAAGACCGTCGGGCAGATCGAGAACGGCGACTGGATCGCGTTCAGCCCGTACCTGCTGAACAACGCCACCTCGTTCACCGCGCGCGTCTCCTCCGGTGGCGCCGGCGGCACCCTGTCGCTGCGCGCCGGGTCACCGACCGGCACGCTGCTCGGCTCGACCACCGTCCCGGTGACCGGCAGCTGGGACACGTTCGTCGACGTCACCGGCACCGTCTCCGGCGCGCCCGCCACCGCCGGGCAGCTGTACCTGGTGTTCACCGGCGGCGCCGGCGCGCTGTTCGACCTGGACGCCTTCACCGTCAACACCGGTGGCACGCAGCCGCCGGCCGGGCGGGTCGAGGCGGAGTCGTACACCTCCCAGAACGGCGTGCAGGTCGTCGCCGACGGCACCGCGCACGGCGGCAACCGCGTCGGCTACATCGACAACGGCGACTGGGTCGGCTACGCGGGCGTCAACGTGTCGGGCAAGACGGGCTTCACCGCGCGGGTCGCGTCCGGCGGCACCGGCGGCACCATCCAGATCCGCTCCGGCTCGCAGACCGGCCCGCTGCTGGGCTCCGTCAACGTCGGCAACACCGGCGGCTACGGCACGTTCGTCGACGTCACCACCACGCTGACCGCGGGCAGTGGCGCGCTGTTCCTGGTGTTCGTCGGTACCGGCACCGGCGGCCTCTTCGACGTCGACGACTTCGCCCTCACCGGCGGGTCCACGCCACCGGCGACGAACCTCGCGCTGAACAAGACCGCCACCGCCGATAGCCAATGCGCCGCCACCGAAGGCCCGGCGAAGGCCGTCAACGGCACCGTCAACGGCGGCAACGCCGACAAGTGGTGCTCCCTCGGCACGTCGAAGTGGTGGCGGGTCGACCTGGGCTCGGTCACGAGCGTGGGCCGGGTCGTGCTCCGGCACGCCGGCGCGGGCGGCGAGAACACCGCCTTCAACACCCGCGACTTCGACGTGCAGACCAGCACCGACGGCACCACCTGGACGACCGTGTCCCAGGTGCGTGGCAACACCGGCAACGTCACCACCTCCACGTTCGCCGCCGCCGGCGTGCGGTACGTGCGGGTCAACGTCATCGCACCCACCAGCAACGCCGACACCGCCGCCCGTCTCTACGAAGTCGAGGTCTACGCGTCATGAGAAAGCTCCTCGCGCTCGCCGCGGTCACCGCGACGCTCCTGGCCGCCGCGCCGGCACCCGCCTTCGCCGACACCGCGTTCGACGTCCTCGTGTTCTCCAAGACGGCCGGGTTCCGGCACGACTCCATCCCGGCCGGCATCACCGCCATCCAGCAGCTCGGCGCGGCGAACGGCTTCACCGTCACCGCCACCGAGGACGCGAACGCGTTCACCACGGCGAACCTCGCCCAGTACGAGGCCGTCGTCTTCCTCAGCACCACCGGCGACGTCCTCAACGCCACGCAGCAGACCGCGTTCGAGTCCTACATCCGCGGCGGCGGCGGGTACGCCGGGGTCCACGCCGCCGCCGACACCGAGTACGACTGGCCGTTCTACGGCGACCTCGTCGGTGCCTGGTTCTCCTCCCACCCGGCGATCCAGCAGGCCACGATGAAGATCGAGGACCGCACCCACCCGGCGACCGCGCACCTCGGCGCCACCTGGGTCCGCACCGACGAGCTGTACAACTACCGCACCAACCCCCGCTCGACCGCCCACGTCCTCGCCACCCTCGACGAGACCACGTACTCCGGCGGCACGATGGGCGCCGACCACCCGTTCGCCTGGTGCAAGACGATCCAGAGTGGACGGTCCTTCTACACCGGCGCCGGCCACACCCAGGAGTCCTACTCGGACGCCGCGTTCCGGGCGCACCTGCTCGGCGGCATCCGCTACGCCGGCGGCAAGGCGGCCGCCGACTGCTCGGCCGGCACCACCCAGCCGCCCACCGGCCGGGTCGAGGCGGAGTCCTTCACCTCCCAGAACGGCGTCCAGGTTGTCGGCGACGGCGCCGCGCACGGCGGCAACCGCGTCGGCTACATCGACAACGGCGACTGGGTCGGCTACGCGGGCGTCAACGTGTCGGGCAAGACGGGCTTCACCGCGCGGGTCGCGTCCGGCGGCACCGGCGGCACCATCCAGATCCGCTCCGGCTCGCAGACCGGCCCGCTGCTGGGCTCCGTCAACGTCGGCAACACCGGCGGCTACGGCACGTTCGTCGACGTCACCACCACGCTGACCGCGGGCAGTGGCGCGCTGTTCCTGGTGTTCGTCGGTACCGGCACCGGCGGCCTCTTCGACGTCGACGACTTCGCCCTCACCGGCGGGTCCACGCCACCGGCGACGAACCTCGCGCTGAACAAGACCGCCACCGCCGACAGCCAGTGCGCCGCCACGGAGGGCCCGGCGAAGGCCGTCAACGGCACCGTCAACGGCGGCAACGCCGACAAGTGGTGCTCCCTCGGCGCCTCCAAGTGGTGGCGCGTCGACCTGGGCGCCGCGGTCTCCGTGAGCCGGGTGGTCATCCGGCACGCGGGCGCGGGCGGCGAGAACACCGCCTTCAACACCCGCGACTTCGACCTGCAGACCAGCACCGACGGCACCACCTGGACCACGGTGGCGCAGGTCCGCGGCAACACGGCGAACGTCACCACCACCACGTTCACCCCGACCAGCGCCCGCCACCTGCGGGTCAACGTCATCGCCCCGACGAACAACACCGACGCCGCCGCCCGCCTCTACGAGGTCGAGGCGTACGCCGTGTAGGTTTCACACCCGCCGGTGCCCGGGACCTGCGCGAGCGGTCCCGGGCATTGAGCGGTGTCGAACGAGCCTGCTCTACTGCGCGGATGCGGACCCTTCTCGCGCTTCTCACCGCGGCCGTCGTCGGTGCGGTGCTGTTCCTGACGTTGCCGGCCGGGCCGGCCAGTGCCGCGGCGGTGCGGATCATGCCGCTCGGCGACTCGATCACCGGCAATCCCGGGTGCTGGCGGGCGTTGCTGTGGAACGACCTGCAGAGCGGCGGGAACACGAACATCGACTTCGTGGGGACCCAGCCGCCGCAGGGCTGTGCGGTCCCGTACGACGGGGACGGCGAAGGGCACGGCGGGGCGCTCGTCACCGCCGTCGCCGACCAGAACCAGCTGCCCGCGTGGCTCGCGGCGAGCCGGCCCGACGTGGTGCTCATGCACTTCGGCACCAACGACGTGTGGAGCAACCGGTCCACCGACACGATCCTCGCCGCTTACGGCAAGCTCGTCGACCAGATGCGGGCCAGCAACCCGGCGATGCGGGTCCTCGTCGCCCAGATCATCCCGATGAACCCGTCCAGCTGCGCCGAGTGCGCGCAGCGGGTGGTGGCGCTGAACGCGGCCATCCCCGGCTGGGCCGCGGGCAAGACCACCGCCGCGTCGCCGGTGACCGTGGTGGACCAGTGGACCGGGTTCAGCACGGCCACCGACACCGGCGACGGCGTGCACCCCAACGCCTCCGGCGACCGCAAGATCGCGGACCGCTGGCTGCCGGCGGTCGTCCGGGCCCTGAACGGCACCCTGCCGTCCGGCTCGGCGTCGCCGTCGCGGTCCGTGTCCCCCTCCCCGTCGCGGTCCGTGTCGCCGTCGCCGTCGCGGTCCGTGCTGCCCTCCGACAGCGTGCCGCCGGTGCCGGGGTGCTCGGCCACGTACAAGGTGGTCGGCCAGTGGCAGGGCGGCTTCCAGGGCGAGGTCACCGTCCGCAACGGCGGCACGTCGGGTGTGGCCGGGTGGACGGCGCGGTACACGTACAGCGGCGGCGAACGGATCACGCAGTCCTGGGGCGCCACCGTCACCCAGACCGGCACCGCCGTGACCGCGGACAACGCCGCCTGGAACGGCGCGCTCGCACCGGGCGCCACCGCCACGTTCGGCTTCATCGGCAGCGGTACGCCGGGCATTCCCCCGATCACCTGCGTCTTCCGCTGACCGTCGTGTGACAGGGTGTGCCGGTGAACCGACCGGCGGTCCTGCGAGGGTTGGCCGCCAACCCTGCCCTGGATCCGGTGCTGCTGGCACCCCTGCTCACGGCCGGTGACCTGGCCGTCCTCGACGCGCTCGCCGCGCGCCCCGACCTGACGGCGGCCATGGCGCGGGCCCTCGCCCGGCACCCGGACCTGGACGTGCGGCTGGCGCTCGCCCGCAACCCGGTGGCCGCTCCGCACGTCTGGCGGCTGTTCGCCGAGGACCCGGACGAGGCGGTGCGGGTGGCGCTCGCCCAAGGGCACAGCGCCGACCACCGGCCGGCGGTCGACCTGCCGTTGCCGGGGGACGCGCAGCTCGCGCTCGCCGCCGATGCCGCTGTCCCGGTCCGGCTGGCGCTCGCGCGGCGGCGGGACCTGTCCGAACCGGCCAGGCTGTGGCTCGCCACCGACCCGTCCGCCCAGGTGCGGGAGGCCCTGGCCCGGTCCTGGCCGGCGCCGCCGGAGCCGGTCCTGCGGCAGCTGCTCACCGACCCCGACCCGGCGGTGCGCCGGGCGGCCGTCTCGGACGCGGTGCCCCCGGACCTGGTCGCCGGCCTGCTCGCCGACCCGGCCACCCGGGAGGACGCCGCCCGGCACACGCTCCTGCCGCCCGCCACCGACCCGGCGGCGTGCGGGACGGCGGCCGGCGACGCCGGGCCGGCGCGTGGGGTGGGGGTCGACGTCGCCGGGCTGGTGGGGGACGCCGACCCGGCGGTCCGCGAGGCGGTGGCCGGGAACCCGCGGGTGCCGCTCGCCGCGGTGCTGCCGCTCGCCGACGACCCGGACGAGGACGTCCGCGTCGCGGTCATGCTGCGCTCCGACCTGCCCGACGCCGACCGGTCGCGCATCGCAGCCGGGGTCGAGCCGCAGACCTACCACGTCGCCGGCTGGCTGCTGCCCTCGCACGCGTCGCCGGCGGTCCGTGCGGCGCACGCGCGGTCGCCGTTCGTGTGGTGCCGCCGGGCCGTGGCGTTCTCGTCCGACCTGCCCGCCGAGGCCGTCGCGGTGCTGGCCGCCGACGAGGACCACAGCGTCCGGCTGCTGCTCGCCGAGCACCACCCAGACGTCCCCGGCCACATCCTGCCCGACCTCGTCTGCAGCACCGGCCACGCCCGCTGGGCCCTGGCCCGCCACCCCGCCATGCCGGCCGGCGCCCTGGCGGCCATGGCCCTGGGCGACGACGCCGACCTGCGCCGGGTCGCGGCGACCGCCCCGAACCTGCCGCCGGCCGTCGCCGAGGCCCTCGCCGGCCACGCCGACGACACCACCCGGGCGTACGTGGCGGCCAACCCCGCCCTGCCCGTCCCGGCGGTCATCGCCCTGCTCGACGACCCCGACCCCCGGGTCGCCGAGGCCGCCGCCCGCAACCCCCGCCTGCCGGCCGCCACCGCCGGGCGCCTCCTCGCCGCGGGCGCTCCCCGATGATCCGGAAGACGTCGTCGCTCTGGCGGCAACCATGGTGGGGTCAGGCGGGGACGGCGAGGGTGCCGAGGGCGAGGGCGGCGGCGCCGTAGAGGCCGCCGTCGCGGCCGAGGGTGCTGGCCTCGACGCGGAGGCGGCGCAGGAACGCCATGCCGTCCCGGTCGGCGAGGGCGCGGCGGATCGGGGTGAGCAGGACGTCGCCCGCCGCGGCCACGCCGCCGCCGATGACGACCCGGTCGATGTCGCACAGGGCGGCGGTGGTCAGCAGGGCCGTCGCCAGGGCGCCCGCCGCCCGGTCGAACGCGGCGACCGCCACCGGCACGCCCCGCCGCGCGTCCCCGGCGAGCGCCCGCGCGTCGGCGGCGGGACCTGGCTCCCAGCCGTTGGTGAGGGCCCAGCGGACCATGGCGGGGCCGCTGGCGATGGTCTCGACGCAGCCGGTGGCGCCGCAGGGGCAGGGGGCGCCGTGCGGGTCGACGGTGATGTGGCCGATGTGGCCGGCGTTGCCGGTCGTGCCGAGCCACGGGCGGCCGTCGATGACGAGGCCGCCGCCGATGCCGGTCGACACCACGATGCCCAGCAGTGAGCCGGTGGCGGGGGTGCGCCACCACTCGCCGAGGGCGACGCACTGGGCGTCGCCGGCCATGGTGACCGGGACGTCCGGGAGCCAGCTGGACAGGGTGCCGGTGAGCGGGAAGTCGCGCCAGGCAGGGATGTTGACGGGGCTGACGGTGCCGCGGACCCGGTCGAGGGGGCCGGCGGTGCCGACGCCCACCGCCGCCACCCCGCCGCCCGCCAGGGCCGTGACCAGGTGGCGCAGGACCGACGTGGGGTCCCGGCCGGCGAGCGGCACCTCGAGGCGGTCCTGGATGACGCCGCCGGCGGTGACCACGGCCGCCGCGAACTTCGTGCCGCCGACGTCGACGGCGAGCACGGCGGTCACGGCCGGGCCTCGTTGACGCAGCGCAGCACCGGGTGGCTGAGCAGGTCGGCCGCGCGCAACGACGCGGCGGTGGTGACGGTGAAGGTCGCGGACTCCCCCGGCAGCAGCGTGACGAGCATGTCGTCGACCACCGCGGCAGGGCCGAGCCGGTCGGGGAACAGCGCCAGCTCCCGCAGGACCGTGGTCGCCGTGACCGTCACCTCGTACCCGCCCGGCACCGCGGCGACCGTGCCGGTGAATGCCGCGACCGGATAGTCCACCGCGGGGTCCTCCTCGAAGAACCGGATCGCCCGGGCCGGGCCCGCGGACGCCACGACCAGCTCCCGCCGCGGGTCACCCGCCGCGGCCAGCGCCGGCGGCAGCGGCACCTCGAGGACTTCCCGCGGCGGCACCGTCACCGGCACGTTCGACGAGGCGAGCACGGCGCCGGACAGCGAGCGCCGGGACAGCTCCAGCGTGCCCGTCCACGGTGCCGCGTCGTCGTTGACGAGCGCCAGCGCGGAGCCCTGGAACGTGAGCAGGCGCGGGGCGTAGGCGCGGCGCAGCTCGTACCAGAGCGGCTTGCGCCGGCCGGCGCCGTCGACGGCCGCCCAGGAGGTGACCGGCCAGCAGTCGTTGAGCTGCCAGATGACCGTGCCCATGCAGTACGGCATGAGCGAGCGAAACCGTTGGACCCCGAACGACACCGCGCGGGCCTGGTTGAGCTGCGTCAGGTAGTGCCAGTCTTCAAAGGTGGCCGGCGCGGGCAGGTGCGCGCCCAGGCCGCGCAGCAGCTTCTCGTTGCCGCCCGCGGCCTTCTGGTGGTGGAGCACCCCCGGCGAGTCCGGGGTGAGCGGGTCGTCCGAGACGGCGGCCCGCAGCGTCGCGTACACAGGCGGCCCCTGGAACCCGAACTCCGCCACGAACCGTGGGGTGTAGTCCGCATACCGCGTGTAGTCGTCGCTGCCCCAGACGGTCCAGATGTGCACGGTGCCGGTGCTCGGGTCCTTCACGTCGCGGTCGGGCGCGCCGGAGTAGGGGCTGCCCGGCCAGTACGGACGGCCCGGGTCCAGCGCGGCGACCACGCCCGGCAGCACCGAGTGGTAGAGCGACGCGCCCCAGGTCAGCTCGCCCAGCGAGGACTGCCAGCCCCAGTGCTGGTAGCCCTCGATGTTCTCGTTGTTGCCGCACCACAGCACGAGGCTCGGGTGCGGCATGAGGCGCTCGACGTTGTCGCGGGCCTCGGCCTCCACCTCGGCGGCGAGGTCGTCGGGGTAGGCGGCGCACGCGAACGGGAAGTCCTGCCAGACGAGCAGGCCGAGCCGGTCGGCGAGGTCGTAGAAGGCGTCGGACTCGTAGACCCCGCCGCCCCACACCCGCAGCAGGTTGGCGCCCGCCCCGACCGCCTGCCCGAACCTCGTTTCGAGCGTCGCGGCGTCGGTACGGGCGGGGAAGCAGTCGTCAGGGATCCAGTTGAACCCGCGGACGAAGACGGGGGTGCCGTTGACGACGATCCGGAAGGCGTCCGGGTCGATGGTGACGGTGCGCAGCCCGATCATCCGGGACCAGGTGTCGTCGGCGGCGGTGACGGTCAGCTCGTAGCGGTGCGGCTCGCCGTAGCCGAGCGGCCACCACAGCCGCGGGTCGGCGACGTCGAGCGACAGGGTGGCCGTGGTCGCGCCCTCGGGGACCTTGACCTCGACGCCGGTGCCGTCGATGGTCGCGGTGACGGCGACGGCCTCCGCCGTGCGGCCGCGCTCGATCTCGACCGTGACGTCGACGCCGTCGGCGCGGACCTGGGGGCGGACGGCGGCGAGCCGCGCGCCGGACCACGAGTGCAGGCCGACGGGCCGCCAGATGCCGGACGTGACGAGGGTCGGCCCCCAGTCCCACCCGAAGTTGCAGGCCATCTTGCGGATGAACTGGTACGGCTCGTCGTACGGCCCGGGGCGGGCGCCGAGCCGCGCCTCCTCCGCCTCGGCGTACGCGTACGGGGCGGTGAACGTGACCCGCAGGACGTTGCCGCCCTCGTGCAGGTGGGCCGTGGCGTCGAACCGGTAGCGGCGGTGCATGTTGGCGGTCCGGCCGAGGACGGTGCCGTTGAGCTCGACCTCGGCGACCGTGTCGAGGCCGTCGAAGACCAGGTCGGCGCGGTCGTGGCCGTCCGGCGCCCACTGGAAGGTGGTGGTGTAGGTCCAGTCCGTCCGGCCGATCCAGCCGAGCCGGTTCTCGTTGTCGTCGATGTACGGGTCGTCGATCAGTCCGGCCCGCAGCAGGTCGGTGTGCACGCAGCCGGGCACGGTGGCGGGGACGCCGGCATGGTCGGGCCCGGACAGCGTCCAGTTGTCGTGCAGCGCGCGGTACATGCTCAACCTCGTCGCGTTAGTGAACCGAGTAAGTGGAGATTGACGGTAACGGCGGTCCTCGCGACCTGTCAACGAGGGGCCGCGAGCGGCTAGCATCGGTGAACCGAGAAAGGCGGCCGCAGGTGAAACGACCGACCATCGCCGACATCGCCCGGGAGGCGGGCGTGTCCAAGGGGGCCGTCTCGTACGCGCTGAACGGCCGGCCGGGCGTGTCCGCGGCCACCCGGGAGCGCATCCTGGCCGTCGCCGAGCGCCTGCAGTTCCACGCCGACAGCAACGCCCGGGCCCTGGCCGGCGCGAAGACCCGGGTCGTCGGCCTGACGCTGCGCCGGCCGCCGAGCACCCTCGGGGTCGAGCCGTTCTTCATGGAGCTGATCAGCGGCCTGGAGCTGGAGCTGTCCCGGCAGTCCTACGCGCTGCTGCTGCAGATGGCGCCGGGGCGCGACGAGGAGCTCGCGTTCTACCGGCGGTGGTTCAGCGAGGGGCGCGTCGACGGCGTGCTGGTCTGCGACGTCAACGTCGGCGACCCGCGGGTGAGCACCCTGCAGGAGCTCGGCCTGCCCGCGGTCGTGGTCGGCCCGCCCGGCGTCAGCGGGTCGCTGACCAGCGTCTGGAGCGACGACGAGCAGTCCATGGTGGAGGCGGTGGAGTACCTGGCGGCGCTCGGACACCGCCGGATCGCCCGGGTCGGGGGCATCCCGCAGCTGGCGCACACCGCGATCCGCACGGCCGCGTTCGCCGGCGTGTGCGCCCGGCTCGGGATCGCCGACGCGGTGACCGTCCCGGCGGACTACACCGGCGAGGCGGCCGCGCGGGCGACCCGCAAGCTGCTCGACGGGGCGCGTCCGCCGACCGCACTGCTCTACGACAACGACGTGATGGCCGTCGCGGGCCTGACCGCGGCCCGCGAGCTGGGCGTCTCCGTGCCGGCCGAGCTGTCGATCGTGGCCTGGGACGACTCGCCGATCTGCCGGCTGCTGCACCCGCCGCTGACGGCGCTGACCCGCGACATCGGCGCGTACGGCGAGCTGGCCGCCCGCACCCTCCTCGCGGCGATCGCCGGCGAGCCCGTGACCAGCGCACACGGCGCCCCGGCGCACCTGACCCCGCGCGGCAGCACCGCCCCGCCCCGCTGACGCCGCTCAGGTCACGGATCGGTTAAGGGCTCTTCCCATTCGCCTGACAACGGTGTCATCCTGCGTTCGCTCGAACTAAAACGCTTTAGACACCCCTCGAATGGAGCGCCCATGTTCCGCCGAACACTTGCGGTCGCGCTTGCCCTCTCCCTCGCGGCGTGCGGCAGCGGATCCGACCCGAAGCAGTCCGCCGACGCCGTCTCCCCGACCGACCCCGCCGCCGTCTCCGGCGAGATCACCGTGCTGACCAACCGCACCGACCTCGTCACCGACGGCACCATGCAGAAGTACGCCGACCAGTTCAAGCAGCTGTACCCCAAGGTCACCGTCAAGTTCGAGGGCGTCACCGACTACGAGGGCGAAGTCAAGATCCGGATGAACACCGAGAACTACGGTGACGTCCTGCTGATCCCCAACACCGTCGTCACCGACGACTACCCGAAGTACTTCGCGCCCCTCGGCTCCGCCGCCGACCTCGGCGCGAAGTACAGCTTCACCGACAAGGCCAAGGTCGGCGACAAGGTCTACGGCGTCGCCGGCTTCGCGTACGTCAACGGCTTCGTCTACAACAAGGACGTCTGGACCCAGGCCGGCGTCACGACGTGGCCGACCACGCCCGCCGAGTTCATCACCGCGCTGCAGGCCATCAAGTCGAAGACCGCGGCCACCCCGTACTACACCAACTACCACGACGGGTGGCCGCTGAGCTCCTGGTCGCAGGTCGTCGGCTCGGTCAGCTGCGACCCGAAGGCCAACGACAACCTGGTCAAGGGCGACCCGTGGGCCGCCGGCGCCGACCTCGCCACCGGCGACACGCTGCTGTTCGACATCGTGAAGAACAAGCTCTCCGAGGCCGACCCGACCACCACCAACTGGGAGGACTCGAAGGGGCAGATCGCCACCGGCAAGATCGCGACGATGTGGCTCGGCTCGTGGGCGATCGCGCAGATGCAGGACGCGGCGAAGAAGGCCGGCAAGGACCCCTCGGTCATCGGCTACATGCCGTTCCCGAAGCAGGTGGACGGCAAGTTCTGCTCCGTCGTCGCGCCCGACTACCAGTACGCGATCAACAGCCACTCGAAGAACAAGGCGGCCGCCCGGGCCTGGTTCGACTGGTTCATCGACAAGTCCGACAGCGCCACCGTCAACCAGGCGATCTCCGCCGTCAAGGGCGCCCCGCTGCCGCCGGCGATGCAGCCGTTCACCGCCGCCGGCGTCAAGTTCATCGAGCTGTCGCAGGCCGAGTCCGCGAAGCTCACCAAGGTCGACAACGCCTCCGAGGTCGGCATCAGCAAGCCCGACTACCGGCAGAAGCTGGTCGACACCGCCCGCGGCGCCGCATCCGGTGACCTGCGCGGGGTCCTCGCCGACCTGTCGAAGCGGTGGACCGAGGCCGCCAAGACCCTCTGACGTCTGTCGTGGCGTCGCTTTCGGGCGGCGCCACCCTTCTGCTGTGTTCGGAGCGCCGTGAGAACCCGACTCCTCCCCTGGCTCTACCTGTTGCCCGCCCTCGCGCTGCTGGTCGTCTTCACGTACATCCCCGTCGGCAGCATGATCACCTACAGCTTCACCGACTGGGACGGCCTCGACCCCGACCCCGCGTTCGTCGGCGTGGACAACTACGTGCAGCTCTTCACCCGCCCGGAGCTGTTCAGCGTCTTCGTCGTCAGCGTGTACTACCTGCTCGCCGCCTTCGTGCAGACCGCGGTCGCGATGTACTTCGCGTTCATCCTGAGCTTCAAGCTGCGGCTGCGGAACCTGTTCAAGGGGATCCTGTTCTTCCCGTACCTCATCAACGGCGTCGCGGTCTCGTTCGTGTTCCTGTACTTCTTCCGCCCCGGCGGGACCCTCGACGCGGTGCTCGCGCTGTTCGGCGTGCACCACGAGCTGCTCTGGCTCGGCGACCCCGACCTGGTCAACGTGTCGCTGAGCGGGGTGTCCGTGTGGCGCTTCCTGGGGCTGAACTTCGTGCTCTTCCTCGGCGCGATCCAGGCGATCCCGCCGGAGCTGCACGAGGCCGCCGAGCTCGACGGCGCCAACCGCTGGCACGTGTTCCGGCACATCGTCGCGCCCGGCATCAAGCCGATCCTCAGCCTCAGCGTGATCCTGGCCGTGTCCGGGTCGCTGTCGGTGTTCGAGATCCCGTTCGTGATGACCGGCGGCGCGGGCGACAGCAAGACCTTCGTCATCCAGACCGTGAAGCTCGCCTTCCAGTTCAACAAGTTCGGGCTCGCCTCGGCGGCCGCGGTCGTGCTGCTCCTGATCGTGCTGCTGGTCACGTGGGTGCAGCGGCGGCTGGTACCAGAGGAGAGGACCGACCTGACATGACCAAGGCCTTGAAGTATCTCTCGCTCGTCGTCGCCTCCGTCGTCGTGCTGCTGCCGCTCGTGTCGGTGTTCCTCACCTCGCTGAAGACGCCGGAGGAGATGGTGGGCGGCGGCGACCCCCTCGCCCTGCCGCACGACTGGACGAACCTCTCCAACTACGCCACCGCGTTCACCAACGGGCGGATGCTGACCGCCTTCGCCAACACCGCGCTCATCCTGGTCGTCTCCGTCGTCGGCACCGTGTTCGTCGGTACCCTCGCCGCCTACGCCATCGACCGCTTCACCTTCCGCTTCAAGAAGGTCGTCGTCGGCGCCTTCCTCGTCGCGACCCTCGTGCCCGGTGTCACCACCCAGGTGACCACCTTCCAGGTCGTGGACGCGCTGGGCGCCTTCGACAGCCGGTGGGCGCCGATCCTGCTGTACCTGGGGACCGACATCGTCGCGATCTACATCTTCGTCCAGTTCATGCGCGGCATCCCCGTCTCGCTGGACGAGGCGGCGCGCCTCGACGGCGCCTCCACCTTCCGCATCTACCGCAGCGTCATCCTGCCGCTGCTGCGCCCCGCGATCGCCACCGTCGTCATCATCAAGGGCATCTTCGTCTACAACGACTTCTACATCCCGTTCCTCTACATGCCGTCGGAGGGGCTCGGGACGATCTCCACGTCGCTGTTCCGCTTCAAGGGCCCGTTCGGGGCGCACTGGGAGACCATCTCCGCCGGCGCGATCCTGGTCATCGTGCCGACGCTGCTGCTGTTCCTGTTCCTGCAGCGGTTCATCTACAACGGCTTCACCTCCGGAGCCACGAAATGACGGGTTGTTGGAGAATGGGTTGGTGACGCGACGGCCGACCATCAACGACATCGCCGAGGCCGCCGGGGTCTCGATCGGGGCCGTATCGTTCGCGCTCAACGACCGGCCCGGCGTGTCCGCCCGCACCCGCGAGCGGATCCTCGCCATCGCCGCCGAGATGGGCTGGCAGCCCAGCGCCGCCGCCCGCGGCCTGTCGGTGTCCCGCGCCGAGGCGATCGGCCTGGTCGTCGCCCGCGACGCGGCCACCCTCGGCGTCGAGCCGTTCTACATGAAGTTCATCGCCGGCCTGGAGACCGAGCTGTCGGCGACCGGCACCGCGCTCGTCCTGCAGGTCGTCGCCGACCACGACCGGGCGATCGAGGCCCTGCGCGGCCTGTGGGCGGCCCGCCGCATCGACGCCACCATCCTCACCGACCTGTGGGCCGACGACACCCGGATCGCCGCGCTGTCGTCGATGGGGCTGCCCGCCGTCCTCGTCGGCCACCCGCGCCCCGGCTCCTCGATCCCCGCCGTCTGGAGCGACGACGCCGCCGCGCTCACCGAGGCGCTCGCGTACCTCGCCGCCATCGGCCACCGGCGGATCGCCCGCGTGGCCGGGCTCGCGGCCCTCGAACACACCCGCATCCGCACCCTGGCCTTCCGCGCCGCCGCCGCCCGGCACCACCTGGAAAGCGCCGAGGTCATCGACACCGACTACACCTGGGAGGCCGGCGCCTGGGCCACCGAGCAGCTGCTCACCTCGGCCCGCCCACCGACCGCCATCACCTACGACAACGACATCATGGCGACCGCCGGCCTGCACGTCGCCCGCAAACTGGGCCTCGACGTCCCCGCCAACCTGTCCATCATCGCGGGCGACGACTCGCAGCTGTGCGAGATGGCGTACCCGGCGCTGAGCGCCCTGGCCCGCGACGTGCTCGCCTACGGCGCCAACGCCGCCCGCACCCTGCTCGCCCACCTCGACGGCGCCCCCGCCACCGACTTCCAGGACACCACCCCCCGCCTCCTCCTCCGCGACAGCTGCTCGCCTGTTGCTCCGCAATAGCGCTGTCACCCGCCGGTGGCCTTCGGCCATGGGCTCGCCGCCCCACCGCTGGCGCGGCGGGTCCCGCCGGGGATTCTCACCCGGACCCCAATGCTCGCTTCGCTCGCACAGCCAGCGCTCCGCGCGGCCGGATTGCGCGTGCGCGCCGCACCCGGTGGCCGGCCGCCGCGCCCACCCCGTGATCCGGAAGACCTTGTGCACCCCTGACTACACAACCTCTTCCGGATCACGAGAAACCGGGCCCGCCCAGTACCCGCGGTGACCGGCCGCCGCGGCCCCACCATGATCCGGAAGACTTTGTGTCGCTCTAGGATCACAAACTCTTCCGGATCATGAGAAGCGACCCCGGTATCAACCAGCCCAGCAAGCGAGGGCTGCCGCTGCCCCATGGTCCCGTGCGATTTCAGTAGTCAGAGCGACCACAATCGTTCGGGATCACGGATCCGCTGCAACGCGGCACGTCCGTCCTCGTGATCCGGAAGACCTTGTGCAGCCCTGGGTGCACAAGGTTTACCGGATCATGGAAAGCAGGGCCCACGCGGCGTTTGTGGGGGTTGGGCGCGGCCGGCTTTCTCGTGATCCGGAAGGGTTATTGTCGCGCTGGCGACCAGGAGTCTTCCGGATCATGAGGGTGGGAGCGGCTAGGATGCTGCGGATGGGGCGGCGGCCGACGATGAGTGACATCGCTCAGCGTGTCGGGGTGTCGAGGGTCGCGGTCTCGTATGCGCTGAACGGGCGGCCCGGGGTGTCCGAGGACCTGCGCAGGCAGATCCAGGACGTGGCGGCGGAGCTCGGGTTCGCGGTGCACCGGCCGGCGGTGGCGATGCACGGGGCGTCGTCCGACGCGGTGGGGCTGACGCTGCGGCGTACGTCGGCGGCGTTCAGCATCGAGGTGTTCCGGCGGCAGCTGATCAGCGGCATCCAGGTGGAGCTGTCGGCGCGCGGGTTCGGGCTGGCCCTGCAGTTCGTGGCGAACGCCGAGGAGGAGATCGCCGTCCACCGCAGGTGGCACGCCGAGCGGCGGGTCGACGGGGTGGTGCTGTGTGACCTGCAGCGCGACGACCCGCGGGTGCCGGCCGTGCTCGCGCTCGACCTGCCGGCGGTGGTGGTCGGCGGCACCGGGGAGATCCCGGGGCTGGCCAACCTGTGGACCGACGAAGCGGCGTCGGCCGGGAAGGTCGTCGGGTACCTCGCGTCGCTCGGGCACCGGCGGGTCACGCGGGTCAGCGGGCCGCCGGACATGTTGCACACGCAGGCGCGTACCGACGCGATCGCGGCGACGACGAGGGGCACCGCCATGACGGTGACGGTGGTCGCCGCGGACTACACGGGCGACGCCGCCGCGCAGGCGACCCGGCGGATCCTCAGCGGCAAGCAGCGGCCGACCGCGATCGTCTACGACAGCGACGTGATGGCCCTCGCCGGGCTCGGCGTCGCGGCGGAGATGGGCGTCCGCGTGCCGCACGAGGTGTCGATGCTCGCGTGGGAGGACTCGCCGCTGTGCGAGGTGGTCCACCCGGCGCTGACCGTGCTGCGCCGCAACATCGCCGACTACGGTGCCCGCGCGGCCAGGCTCCTGCTGGAGTGCGTCGACGGGCGGCCGCCGCGCAGCGTCCGGTACACCAACCCCACCCTTGCCGTCCGGGACAGCACCGCCCCCGCAGCCGCCTGAGCAAAAGGCCCAAGCGACCGCGGGGACGGGTACACCGGAAACTCACGCAGGCAGGGTCCAGCGCTGGTTGGTCTGGCCGTTGCAGGTCCAGATCTGGATCTGGGTGCCGTCGGCGCTGGACTGTCCCGTCGCGTCCAGGCACCGGCCGGTCGCCGGGTTGACCAGGGTCTGCCCCACCCGGCTCCACCGCTGGTGGTCGTTGCCGACGCAGTCCCAGAGCTGGACCTTCGTGCCGTCCGCGTTGACGCCGCCGGCGACGTCGAGGCACTTGCCGAGGGCCCGGATCGTGCCGTCGGTCCCGACGGTCCACTGCTGCGCGCTGGTGCCGTTGCAGCTGTACAGCTGGACCTTGGTGCCGTTGGCGGTGCCGGCCGCGGCCACGTCGAGGCACTTGCCGGCGAGGCCGGTGATCTGGCCGGTCCCCGAGCCGCCCCCGCCGCCGGAGCCGGGCACGGTGAACTCGCCCCGGACCAGGACCCGGCTGTTGAAGTACGTGTTCTGCACGGCCGCGTTGTTGTTGTACGCCGGGTCCGTGAGGTACTCCGCCCACACCATGAAGTACGTCCACCGCGGCTGCGCCTGCAGCAGCGCGACGCTCGGCACCTGGCCGACCTCGGCGAGGGCGATCGGCTTGCCGCCGGCGACGTTCAGCATCGCCTGGTAGTCCGAGGTGCTCGGCGCGTACTTCACCCACATGTCGAGCGTCGCCAGGTCCACATAGGACGGGCCGGGCCAGTAGTCGGCGATCGAGCCCATGTTGACGTCCTTGACGTTCCACACCCACACGAGGTTGGTGAGGCCCTGGCCGGCGTAGTGGTCGTGCACGATCTGGAAGAGCTTGCGGCTGCCGTTCGCGCCCGGCCGGCCGCCCCACCACGACCAGCCCTCGTTCATCTCGTGGACCGGGCGGAAGAGCACCGGCACGCCGGCGTTCTGCAGCTGCCGCAGGTAGGGCACGGCCTCGTTGAGGCGGTTCTTGAAGGCGGTGTTCAGCGACGTACCGTCGGTGACCAGCTGGCTCCACTGGGCGTCGCTCAGGTGGCTGAGCACGCCGGCGCTGTCCCAGCCGCAGGTCGAGCCCACGGTCGGCGGGCACATGTGCCAGGTCAGCGCGACGAGCGAGCCGCCCTGCCACTGCCGGATCGCCTCGCTGACCATCGTCTGGCGGGACGACACGTCGGCGGACTGGAACAGGAAGTCGCCGCCCCACAGGCCCGGCGTCTGGCCGGTGAGCTGCTGGGCGACCCTGGTCCACTTGGTCGGGTCGGCGTTGGGTTCACGGTTGTGCTGGCCGGTGACGGTGTACTGCCCGCTGATCCCGCTCAGATAGCTGATCAGCGCGCTGCGCGACGACGCGGGGAACGCTTCGGCGGACTGGGGCCGCGGCTGGGCGGCGACGGCGACGACGGCGGTCACTGCGGTCGCCAGGGCGGTGACGACCACGATCCAGGCTCTTCGCACGGGGGCTCCTTGAAGAAGGTTTACTGAACCGAGTAAGTGCAGGAAACGTACGTCGACCCCTCGAACGCTGTCAATAGAGGTGAACAAATGAAAGTGACGTCGGACGCCGGAGCCACCTGCCGCTCCGGCCGGGGGCCTATGGTTGGACCCGATGGGCACCGATGGTCGGCTGGAGCGTGGATGCGGCTGCGAACGCTGGAGAAACAGGTCAAGCGGATGCTGGCCGGGCTCGACGTCCCGGACCCGTTCGACCTGCGGGCGTTCTGCGCGTCCGTCGCCGCCGCGCGCGGGCGCGACCTGCACCTGCACCAGCTGCCGGCCGCGGGCGTCGACGGCACCGCGTGCGGGCTGTGGCTGGCGACCGACAAGGCCGACCACGTCTTCTACGCGGCCGGCGCCGGCTGGCTGCACCAGCAGCACATCATCCTGCACGAGATCGGCCACATCCTGTGCGACCACGTCGCGCCCGAGCCGGAGCCCGAGGACGTGACCGCGCTGCTGCTGCCCGACCTGGACCCGGCGACCGTCGCCCGGGTGCTGCGCCGCTCGTCGTACAGCGCGCCGCAGGAGCAGGTCGCGGAGATGATCGCCACGATGCTCAACGAGCGGGCCGCCACCACGGCCGCCGCCCGGCCGCCCGCCGACCCCGCCCTGGGCAACCTGTACGACGCCCTCGCCGAGCCGTTCCTGGTCGAGCGCCGTGGCCGGTGACGCCGTCGACTTCGTCGAGATCCTGGTCCTGACCACGTTCTGGGCGTTCACGATCTGGCGGTTCGCGACGCCGCAGACCCCGCGGGGCAAGGCCATCCGGCTCGTCGTGCTGCTGGCGACGGTGTCGTTCACGTTCAACCGGCGGGAGATCTCGTACGCGACCGACACCCTGCTGCACGTGCCGGACATCTCGGTACCGCTGAAGAACCTGGCGACCGTCGCCGCGTCCGCCGGAATGGTCAACCTCGTCGGGCTGCTGTCCCCGGACCCGGCCCGCTTCGCCAGGCTCCGCCGCGCCGCGTACGTGCTGCTGAGCGTGACGGGCGTGGCGATGACCGTGCTGTTCCTGCTCGCCCCGCGCCGCCCCGAGCGCTACGACTTCGTCTACGAGCAGGCCGGGACGCCGCTGGTCACCGCGTACGCCACGCTGACGCAGCTCGGGCTGACCGTCGGGCTGATCTGCGCGCTGGTCCTCTTCCGCCCCGCCGGCCGAGGTGCCGCGCCGTGGCGGCTGCGGATCGGGATGTGGCTGCTCAGCGCCGGTGCCGTGGTCGGGCTGCTGTTCATGGCGAACCGCGTGATCTACCAGATCAGCCACGCCGCCGGCAGCCGCGCCCTCGACCACCCCGTCGCGCAGAGCGTCTCCCGGATGCTGCTGGCCTTGATGCTGCTGTTCTTCGGCACCGGCGCCGCCCTGCCCGCGATGGGCGGCCTGCGGCGCTGGACGTCACGCTACGTGGCCCTGCAGCGACTGCGCCCGCTGTGGCGGGACCTGGCGACCGCCGCGCCCGGTGTCGTGCTCGGCGACCCACCCGGCCGGCTCGGCGAGTTGGTCGCTCTGCGCAGCGTCGAGCTCCGCCTGTACCGCCGGATCATCGAGATCCGTGACGCCCAGTGGCTCCTCGCCGGCCGCGCGGGCGACACCGACGCCGACGCCACCGCCCTGCGGGCCGCGGTCCTGCGCTCCCGCGGCTTCATGGATGACTCCGGCGGGTCCGTGACCGCCGGTGACGATGTGGTGGCGCCGGGCTTGCCCCCCGGCAGCGGCCCGGCACCAGCTCAGGAGCCGGCACCCGTGCATGCTCCGGTGCACACCGCAGAGCAGGCCCCCGGCCCGCCGAACGCCTCCCAGTCGGCCGGCGGGCCCGATGTCGACGCCGAGGTCCGGGCGTTGCTCGGCCTCGCACGGCGGTACCGCGTCGCGGCCGCGCAGGGTCTCGTGGCCACCCCCGTTGCCTTCGCCGGCCACGATCCGTCCCACCCGGAAGGATGACGTCAACTTCAGTTTATGGGGCGACATCGTCCATAAATCTGAGCTTATGATGGAGATTTCCATCGCAGGGGTGCGATTGTCAAGCGTCTACGTCCCAGGAGGCCATGTGACCCTCGCGGAGAAGCTCGACCGTCTCTTCAGCACGGTCCACCCGCCGGGTCGCGGCGAGTACAGCTACGAGGAGGTCGCCGCCGCCATCCGGGCACGCGGAGTGATGATCTCCCACACGTACATCTGGCAACTGCGCAAAGGAGCACGGGACAACCCGACCAAACGGCACCTCGAGGCGCTCGCCGAGTTCTTCGGGGTCAACGCCGCATACTTCCTCGACGACGAGGCCGCGCGGCGCATCGACGAGCAGCTGGAGCTGCTCGCCGCGCTGCGGGACAACGCGGTGCGGACCATGGCGCTGCGCGCGGCCGGGCTGTCGGGGCCGAGCCTCGAGGCGATCCACGGCATGATCGAGCACGCGCGCAGGATCGAGGGCCTTCCGGACGATCCTCCGGCCACCGATGTGGTGCGAAACTGACACGCCGGGCGGGGTGTTGGCCCGAGGGCAGGCGACGGTAGCGTGGCGGCGGATCGCGCTCGCGATGGTATGGAGGGTTGGCACATGTCCCAGGGCGGAGAGCTGGCGACGGCTCGCGAGGATTCCGGCGCGCGGCCGGCCTTCAAGGTCGCGCTTCGCGGGTACGACCAGGGACAGGTCGACCAGTACCTCGCAAAGCGGGACCGCGAGCTGGCCCAGCTCGCGCAGGAACGCCGGCGGATCGACGCGGACCGGCAGGACCTCGACACCCGGCTGCGGTCGATGCAGGCGCAGCGCCAGCAGCTGCAGCAGGAGCTGAACGAGGTCAAGGACCGGCCGGCGCAGGTCGACAAGGCCTCGTTCCGGCACCTCGGGCCGATGGTCGACGACATCCTCGCGCTCGCCGAGAAGCAGGCCAACCAGATCACCAGCACCACCCAGGAGCGGGCCACGAAGCACCAGGCCGAGGCCGAGAAGGTCCTCGCCGACGCCCGTGAGCTGGCCGCGAAGACCCTGCAGGACCTCGAGGACGAGCTGGCGAAGCGCCGCACCGAGGAGCAGCAGGCGTACGAGGAGCGCCGCGCCGCCGCACAGGCCGAGCTCGCCGAGATCCGTGAGGTCGCCGAGCGGCTCCGGGCCAACAGTGAGGCCGCGCAGCAGCGCGCCGAGCAGGAGGCCGCCAGGATCAACGAGCAGAGCGCCGCCCAGATCAAGCACACCCAGGCGCAGGCGAAGGCCCTCCTGGAGGCGGCCCACCTCAAGATCCAGCAGGAGATCGAGGCCGCCCGCAAGCAGACCCAGCAGGAGCTGGCCCAGTGGAAGGCGCAGGCCGAGAAGGAGATCGCCGACCACCGCGAGGCGACCGAGAAGGAGATCGCCGACCACCGTGAGGCGGTCGAGGAGGAGCTGGTGCGCCAGCGGACCGGCGTCGACGAGCAGTGCGCCGCCGTCAAGGCCGAGGCCGAGCAGCACGTCGCCGAGCTGCGCCGCCGCGGCGACGAGCAGAACACCGCCGCCCAGCACCAGCTCGCCACCGTCCAGCGCGAGATCCAGGCCCGCCGGCAGGCCCTGTCCCAGCTGCAGGCCGAGCTCGAGACCAACCAGCAGCGCCTGGCCCAGACCCGCCGCGAGGGTGCGACCACCGAGCGTGAGGTCCAGCAGTTCCAGCAGCGCCTGAAGGAGACCCGGCAGGACCTGGCCGAGGAGATGGCCCGCCTCGAGGAGGCCCGCTCGGCCGCCGAGGGCGCGGAGCGGCACGCCAAGGAGGTCCGCGCCCGCGTCCAGCGCGAGGCGAAGCGGGTCGCCGACCTGGCCGCCGCCGCCGTCATGGCCGCCGCCGCGGGCGGCGAGACCGGCGAGTACGCGAAGATCCCGGTCCGCACCCCCGCGGAACGCGCCGCCGACCAGCAGCGCCTCGCCGAGCAGCAGCGCCTGGCCGAGCAGGAGCCGGGCGGCGGCCAGCCGTCGGCCGGGCCCTCGCCGCAGCCCGCTTCTGGTCAGCCTTCCGGCCAGCCTTCCGGCCAGCCTTCCGCTCAGCCTTCCGCGCAGCCTTCCGGCCAGCCTTCCGGTCAGCCGCAGCCCGTGGCCGGCCAGCCGGCGCCCCAGCCGGTCGCCGTGAACCCGCTGACCGGCCAGCCCGTCGCGGTCCGCCCGCACACCGGCCAGCCCATCACCGGCACGGGCCACCCCCTCGCCGGCCGCCCGCTCGCCGGCATCCCTGTGACCACGAACGGCACCGACCCCGCGGCCCAGGACACCGAAGCCGCCGACGCCGACCCGGCCGACGACAGCGCATCCGGCGAGCACGCGTCACTCAGCACCCCCAACGGCGCCAACGGCAACGGCAACAGCGGCCTCAACGGCAACGCCGCCGAGAGCGACCCCGACGCCGACAGCCGCTCCGGCGAGCACGCCCCGCTCGCCCCCAACGGCCGCAGCGAGACCAGGCCACGCAGCCTGTTCGAGCCGAGGTCCGCCGCACACGAGGCACAGGACGCCGACCGCCCCACCGCCGGCAACGGCTACGCCCGCCACTCCTCGGACCACCCGGTCCCCACCCAGCGCGACGCCCGCGACCAGTCGGACGCCACCCGCTAGACCCCTACGGTCGGCCCCACGCCCGACCCGAAGTTCCACCCACCGGCCCGGAGCAGCGACCCCGCAGCTCCGGGCCGTCGCACGCCCGCCAGCTCAGCGCCGCCGCACGCTCGCCGGCTCCGCCAACCGCCTGCCTCACCGGACCGGTCCGGGCCGCGCACCCGCGCCAGCTCCGCCAACCGCATTCCTGGCAGGTCTGGGCCGCGCACACGCCGGCTCCGCCAACCGCACCCCTGCCGGGTCCGGGTCGCCCCATGGTCGTCGGCTCCGCGCCGACCGCATACCCGCCAGATCGCCCCAACCGCGCACTCGCCAGATCCGGGTTGCCGCGCATCCGCCAGATCCGGCCCGCCGCGCATCCGCCAGATCCGGGCCGCCGCCTGATCGTCGGCTCCGCGCACAACCGCACACTCCCCCAGGTCCGGGTTGCCGCACAACCGCCGGGTCCGCGCCAACCGCAGGTCCGCTGGTTCCGGGCAGCCGCATGACCGCCGGTCCGCGCCAGTCCACCTCGGCATCCGTCACACCCACGACGCTGGCAACCGCAGCACAGACCGACACGCCCGGAGCGACCACCACGCGAGTCCGGCCCCGCATGCCCGCCGGGGTCCCCGTCCACACGTTCGCCGGTCCGCCGGTCCGCCGGGGGTCCGCGCAAATCGCACGCCCGCCGGGTCGGCGCTCCGCCATGTCGACGGGTCCAGAAACTGTCCACCTCGGCATCGGTCACACCCACGTCGCTGGCATCCGCGAGACAGACCGCCGCCCCCAGGCAGACACCACACACGGCTCCGGGGCGTCACACGGCCGCCGCGTCTGGTCCGCCGATGCCCTGCGCCAGCGACGTTCGCACCATGTGGGCGCCGGCGCCCGAGTCGCGCAGCACGCGCTTGCTGCATCCCTGGGGCCGTGACCGTTCGGCCTCGCGCCGACGGCATGCCCGAAGGGTCCGCGCCAACCGCACGACCGATAGGCCGGCGCCAAGGCCACGCCGCGCCCGGGCCGCGCCCGCCAATGCCGCGCCCGTCTGGGCCGTGCCGCGGGCATGTGCCGCCGGTCCGGGCTCGTCCAACCCGGTGCCGGTCACGCCTGCGGCGCTGGCAGTCCGCAGAGCAGAGACGATGCGGCGGGGGTGCTGGCAGCCTGCGGCGAAGAGGTAGTCGGTGACGGGCCGACCGCTTTCACGACCGTACCACCGCCGGGGAAATCGGCGTCTGGCGTCGTCACCGACCGTAACACCTCGCGGTCACGACTACAAAGCAGTGTCACCGGGGCGCTACAGGGTGCGATGAATGTCGGTGGGGAATTGCGTAAGGCGGCAGAAGTCGCAGAGGTGGGGGAAGCCGGAAGGCGCCACCCCTGGAGGTCCGGGGGTGGCGCCTGGGAGGCGGTGCGGTGCGTGTGGCCAGCGCCGTGCCGACATAAATAGGCCGCTCTCTAAGCGACTTGTGCCCCGACTTGGAATCGGGGGGCCTGTCGGCGAGGCCTGGCGCAGTCCCGCAACACCTGTGATTCAACCGGATCCGTGGCGTGGCGCCAACCGAATTACAGGGTCGTGGCGAACAGTGACGCGTACACGAGACGGGAGCCGTCCGTCACGACCTGGCCGGTGGCTGCGGGGCCGGACACAGTGGACAGTCGCAGGTCGAGGTAGCGCTCGTCCTCGATGACCGAGTCCGGCTGCCATGCGGCGCGCGACAGCCACTCGCTCACCTCGTCCGCCACGGACTGGCGGCGGCGGTGCAGTGCGGCCCGGATGTCGTCCAGCGAGCCGGCCTCGCAAGCGGCGTCAGAAACAACAGCAGCGGCAGGGGTGGAGGCGAACCACGCGGCCGGGCCGTAGGCGAAGCAGACCAGCGCCATCCAGACCTCCGCGAAGTAGACGGGGTCCGGCGCGATCTCCACGCCGGCGAGGGTGTCGCCGACGAAGAAGAGGGCGCCGAGCTGGCCGTCCAGCAGCTCCAGGCGGCTCTGGTACTGGGTGAGCACCGCACGCTTGCGGGTCAGCACCTGCTCGAGGTGGCCGCGGGCGGGCAGGCCGTACCGGCCGTTGAACCGCGCGATGTCGCCCCAGAGCTTGCTGTACTGGTTCGTCCCCCGCAGCCCCAGCGCCGCCGTGCGCAGCTCGACCGGCAGGATGAAGAACCACTGGTCGCGCTCGGACAGGTAACCGCCCTGGCTCTCCTGCACGCAGCACGCGTCGTCGAAGCGCAGCGTCTGACCGGCCGCGATGAACGCCGACCGGCACAGGGCGTGGTTCTGCGCCGCGTCCTGGATGTAGCCGACGTGCAGCGGCACGATGGCCACCCCGGAGGCCGACGGGTTGGTCAGCTCGACCTGGCCGTACGTGACGACCCGGCTGAGCTTCAGCCCGCTGCGCGGCGGCGCGATGCCCGGGTAGGATGGCCCGAAGACCGGCACCATGGTCAGCGCGCCCGCCCGCTGCGGCGGGCCGAGCCGGTAGCCGGTGGTGTCCACCCCGGCCGGGACTGGCAGGTTCACGACGACGCCCCTTCCACGACAGTCTCGAAGGCCGACAGACGGCGGCGCAGCTCCGCGACGATCCACCGGTCCGCGGCGGCACCGTCCACATGGGACAGCAGCCACAGTACGAGCGGCGCCAGGTCATCGGTGTGCCAGAACGGCAGCTGCGGCAGTGCGGGCGCGGGCCGGCGCAGCGTCAGGTCGTCGGCGGGGCCGTACGTGGCCTGGCAGAACACGACCGGCGTACGCACGCCCGCACCCGGCAGCGCCGCGGTGACCCACGCCAGGTCGCCCGGGTACACGTTCTCGTACCCGTCGGAGGCGACCACGACGATGTCCGGCGCCTCCGCACCGGACAACGCGTCCAGCACCCCGGTGGCAAGATCGGTAGCCCCACCAAACCCGCCCGTCAAAAAGCCCGAAAAAGACCCCGACGAGGAACCGCCGACCGGCACCACGACGAGCCGCGCGCACACCCGCTCCAGGACCAGCCGCAGCGCGGCGACCTGCGACGCCACGGCCCACTCACGCTCCCCGTACCCGCGCATCGACGCCGAGTCGTCCAACACCAGCGCGACCGTGCCCTCGTAGCGCGGCAGCCCGGCGACGGCCGCGTCGGTGTAGCGCTCGACCGCCGGCCGCAGGTCGTCGCTCGGCCCGCCGCGCAGCAGGTGTACGAGCGTCGCCGCCAGGTCGCCCCGGTTGGTGGCGGTCACGGTCGCCGGCCGCTCCGTGCGCAGGTCGAGACCGCCACCCGCCGCCGGGAGCGGCACAAGCGACGTGCCCGCGCGGTGCTCGTACACCAGCGGCACCAGCGACGCGACGGTGCCGGCGGACGGCACGGACCGCAGCAGGCGGTGCCGCGGCGCAGCGCCACGGCGCACCGCGTCGAGCACGGCACGGGCGGTGCCGCGGCCGAGGGCGTGCTCGAAGCAGTCCTGCACGACGGCCCGCCGCGCGGCCACGATCTCGGCGGCCCGCGGGTGCTCGAGCAGCACGGTGAGCGCGGTCCGGGTGACGTGCTTGTGGTTGGCCCGGCGGCGCCGGACGGCGAGCAGCACGGTCAGCACGTCGGCGGGCGCCAGCCCGAGCGCCAGCACGCGGGTCACCCGGGCGAGGGTGTCGCGGACGGCGTCGCCGAGCCCGGCCCGGGAGGCGAGGAGCAGCTGCAGCAGCAGACGGGCCCGCTGCGGGGCGAGGATCCCCGGGGTGAGGGCGGTCAGCGCGTACCGCTGCGGGTCGGCGAGGTACGCCGAGGCGTGCACCGCCTCGTCGTCGAACAGCACGGCTCCGGCGCGCGGGACCCGCAGCGCCGTGTCGTGCCGCTGGAGGTGCCGCACGAAGTCGTTCATGCCCGTACGGTGGCATGCGGAAAATCACTGGAACGAATGCTTTTCCGTATGCAACCGGGCGCCCGCCGGCGGCGTGTTCCTGGGCATGGCAGACGCCGACACGTTCGCGGAGTTCTACCGGGACACCTACCGGGGGCTCGTCGCGCAGCTCGTCGCGTACACGGGCGACCTCGGCGAGGCGCAGGACGTGGCGCAGGAGGTGTACGTGCGGGCCTGGTCGCGGTGGCGGCGGATCAGCGCGTACGACGATCCGCGGGCCTGGATCGGCCGGGTCGGGCACAACCTCGTCATCAGCAGGTGGCGGCGGGCCCGGACCGCGCTCGCGGGCTGGACCAGGCACGGCCCGCCGGCGCCGGTGCCCGGGCCGGACCCGGCGACGCTGGACCTCGTGGCCGCGCTGCGCCGGCTGCCCGAGCCGCAGCGCCGCGCCCTCGTGCTGTACCACCTCGGCGGGTTCGCGGTCGCGGAGATCGCCCGGATGGAGGGCGCGCCGGAGAACACCGTGAAGGCGCGCCTGGCCCGCGGCCGGCAGGCCCTCGCCCCGATGCTGACCGTTGCCGACCCGACCGGCGACCCGACCGGCGACCCGACCGGCGACCCGCAGGATGTGAGGCAACCATGACCGGCGTCGACGACGCGTTCTCGAAGCTCCGGCAGCACGTCGACGCGGCCGCGGTCGCGCCGCCGGCGGCTCGGATCGCGACCCTGGGGCGGCGCCGCCGCGCGGGGCGCGTGGTGGTCGCCGGGCTGACCGTCCTCGCGGTCCTCACCGGCGGGTGGTCGGTCCTGCACGACCCCGACCGGCAGGCCGCGCCGATCCTGCCTGCGGTTTCGGCGTCGGTACCGGCGGCGCCGACCCCGACCGGAAACCGCCCCGAACGCGTCCCGCCGGGCTTCCTGGTGGGCGAGGCGGGCGGCGTGGGCGACACGGGCGACGCGGGCGCCGAGCAGGCGATCGACAATCATGACTACAACGCGGGGTGCTTCGGCACCCCCGTCGCCCGCCGGTCCCTCGCGCTGTTCTTCGGGAAGGAGGCGCAGCGGGTCCAGGCCACCCAGTCCCTGTACGTGTACGCGGACGAGGACGCCGCCAAGGCCGTCATGCGGGACCTCCGCCCGCGGCTGCGGCAGTGCAGCGGCTTCGGGGACGCAGAGGTGCTGCAGCCCGTGGCGAGCCCGCCGCTGGGCGCCGAGGCGCTGACCGTCACCGTGGCGCTGCCGCGCGACGGGGCCGGTGAGCACACCGGGGAGCCGTACAGGTTCGTGGTGGTCCGGGTCGGCACCGCGATCGCCGTGCTCGACGGCCTCGGCGCCGACAGGTGGGAGGCGCTGCTGACCCAGGAGCTCGTCGGCCGGATGTGCCCGTACAAGCCGAACTGCGCCCCGCCGCCGTCGACGGTGCGGGCCGTGGAGCCGGTGAACGGGGGCGAGGCGTGGGCGGTGGTCGCCGGCGTCGAGGGCGTCCCGGTCACCGAGAAGGCCGGCGACCTCGGCCGGCTCGGGTACCGCGCCTCGGTCGTGCCGACCGGCTGCGACGTGGGGTCCGCGGCGGCGCTCGGTGGCCTGCCGGCGACCGGCTACACGGTCGTGTACTTCGCCACCGAGCAGGACGCCAGGACCGTCGCCGGCCCCCTGGGGCTGCAGGTCGTCAAGGTCCGCACGTACTGCCTGTGAGCGGCCCGGGGACCGTACGGACCCCTGCATATACAGCTTCCCGGCGCCGTCGACACGGCCGCCGTGGTGCACAAGACTCGGGTCTTCGGCGGGCTACACGGTGGGAGTGCGGCATGGCAGTGGTGGAGATCCAGGCGGACCGGCGGTCGGAGGTCACGTTCAGCGGCGGGCGGGCCGGGTCGGGGCCGGCGACGTGGGGGCAGCAGGCGATCTGGGACGTGGTGCGCAACCTCGGCACCGACGCCGCACGGTACAACGTCTCCGGCGGCATGCCAATGCCGTCGCCGGTCCCCGCGGACCGCGTCGAGACCGCGGTGCGGACGCTGGTGCTGCTGCACGAGTCGCTGCGGACGCGGCTGCGCTCGGCCGACGACGGCTGCCTCGACCAGGTCGTGCACGCCTCGGGCGGCATCCCGCTCGTGACCCGTTTCGCCACCGGGGAGACGGTCACCGAGGCCGCGTACGCGCTGCGCGACGAGCTGCTCGCCGTCCCGTTCGACGCGACCCGGGACTGGCCGCTGCGGGTCGGCGTCGTCCACGCCGGCGGCGGTGTCCGCTACGTCGTGTTCTTCCTGTCGCACACCGCCTCCGACGGGTGGGGTCTGCGCAACCTCCTCGCGGACTTCGCGGCGCTCGTACACGGGACGCTGCCGCGACGGGACCTGCTGCAGCCCCTGGAGGAGGCGGCGTTCCAGACCTCCGACCGGGGCCGCCGGCGCGACGCCGCCGCCCGCCGCTCGTGGCTGTCGAAGCTCGGCAGCGGCCCGGCCAGCATGTTCCCGGCCCGGGCCGGCGCCGCGCCGGCGGCCACGTTCCCGAACGCGGTGCTCAACTCCCCCGCGCTCGGCCTGGCGCTGGACCGGGTCGCGGCGGACCTGTCCGTCACCCCCGCCTCGGTGGTCCTCGCCGCGGCCGCCGCCTCCGCCACCCGGATCACCGGCGTCGACGAGGCCGTCTTCCAGGTCGTCGTCAACAACCGGTTCCTGCCGGGCATGGCGGACGGGGTCACCACGATCGCCCAGGAAGGGCTGTTCCACCTCACCGGCACCCGGGTCGCGTTCCCGGACCTCGTGCGCCGCACGTTCGGCGCCGCCATGTCCGCGCAGCGTCACGCGTACTACGACAAGCTCGCCCTCGACCGTGACGTCGCCGCCGTCGACCGCCCCTGCGACCATTCGTGCTTCGTCAACGACCAGCGGGGGCTGATGCCGGCGCTGGGCTTCGCCGCCCCCGCGCCGGCGCCGCTGCGCGAGGCCCTCACCCGCACCACGCTCACCTGGCCGGTGGAGCACGAGCCGCGCAGGGGCGTGTCGTTCGCCCTGGACGCCCAGGACGCCCCCGGCGCACTGGAGCTCGCCATGACCGCCGACAGCGCCCTCATGCCCCGCGACGACATGACCACGTTCCTCTACGGGATCGAGGAGCTGATCGTCGCCCAGGCGCTCGGCACCCAGGCGCTCGACGCCTAGTGCTGCACCTTCCAGACCCACACGTCGGCGATGTGCTCGCCGGGGCCGAAAAGCTGGTCGGCGGTCTGGCGGACGGCGTCGCTGTTGCCGTGGCTGTCGGCGAGGATGACGCGGTCCGCCTTCCAGTACGCGAGGTCGGTGCGGGCCTGGGCGACGTACTCGGGGCCGAGCTGGGGCACGACGCCGTCGTTGCCGACCTGGCCCAGCAGGCTCCACGTCGGCGGGTACGTCGGGCCGAACATGGCCTTGCGCTCGGGGTCGTTCGGGTCGGGGGCGAGGAAGTAGCCACCGGCGATCTTGAAGTCGATGTCCGAGTCGACGGCCCAGCGCATCGCGTCGAGGCCCTCCCACCAACCGCCGGGGATGACGACGACGGTGGCCTGGTCCGGCACGTGCTCGCGCCAGATGCCGCTGCTGAAGAACACGGGCGCCGCCGGCCGGTCGTTCGTCGGTTGCGGCGTCGGTACGAGCGGCAGCAGCGCCATCGCGAGGGCGGCGGCCCACAGCCAGCGGCCCGCGTACGGCAGCGGCTCCTCGTCGTCGTCCTGGAACGTGTCCCTGGCCTTGTCTCTGGCCTTGCCGTCGTCCGTGCCGGCGGTGTCCGCGACGGCGTCCGTGGCCGGCGCCTCCGAGGCGAACGCGGCCTCCTCGACCGGCTCCGGCCGGGTGACCGGCGGCACCACGAACCGGTCGGCGAGGATCGCCAGCAGCACGCCCACGAGCGGGGTCACGACGAGCGCGACCCGGGTCGGCACCACCGAGTCGAACAGCGGCAGGTCGACCAGGAAGCGCCACGGGCCGTGCCAGGTGGTCTCCTCGCCCTTGTACCGCACGACCGGGCCGAGCGACAGCAGCGAGAACACGACCGCGGTGACGAACAGCGCCCGGGCGCCCCGGTGCCGCCAGAGGGAGGCCGCGGCGGCGGGCAGGAGCAGCAGCAGCGGCCAGCCGAAGAACGTGTTCTCCTCCGTCGGGCCGCCGAGCTTCTCGATGCGCGGGATGTCACCGAGGATGGAGCGCCGGCTGAAGTTCGAGAACCCGTACAGGTCGGCGCTGAAGCCGTGCACGAAGTCGGGCAGCCCGTGGTACGCCTGCGGGCCGGTGAACTGGTGCCAGAGCGGGTACGCCATGACCAGCCCCGCGGCGAGGGCGGTGACGCCGAGCGCCGGCAGTGCCGCCCGCGCGGCCGGGAGCATCTGGCTGGGCCGCAGGTACACCAGCAGGAACACCAGCAACGCGAACGCCGCGAGGAACAGGACCTCTTCGTTGATGAAGCACTGGTACACGACGAGCCCGGCCAGCACGAGACCCTTGCGGACCGTGTCGCCCGGCTCGCGCATCCGGAACACGGCCCACAGGATCAGCGGGATCATGAACTGGCCGGCGATGTTGGGGTGACCGGTCGTCTGCGAGATCATCGCGGGGCCGAAGCCGCAGAAGAGCGCTCCCAGGTAGGCTGCCACGCGGGACCGGACCACGCCGCAGCGCAGCAGCATGAAGAACCAGGCGACGGCGGTGCCGGCCGGCGCGATCGTGCTGATGACGGCGAACGTGACCGGCGCCCCGAACAGCAGCGTGATCGGGGCGAGCGGCAGGGCGAGACCCAGGATGGACGTGTTGGCCATCAGGTTCACGCCCAGCGGCGCGTTGAGCTGGTCGGTGAAGAACGGGGTGTCACCATGGGTGAACAGCCGCGCGGCGTGCGTGAGCACCCACTCGAAGAAGACCTGGTCCTGGTTGTTGTCGGCCAGCATCCGGGTCTGGGGTGCCGCCCACAGATGGTGGAAGAGCACGACGGAGAAGACCACGTAGCTCACGACGACAAGCGCGTTCTTTCCGCCGGTTTTCACGGGTGAGACCATAGCTGTCCAGGGGCCCGTGACGCACGCACTGGCCTCCCGGCATCGACGCCGATAAACTACGCCAATTCCGGATAACATGATCAGACCGTTGGATCGCCGAGCTACCGAGGAGAACGCCGTGCCGCCTGGAGGCGATCGGGATCGCAGTTCGGAGATCCTCGGTGACCAGCTCATCCAGTCCGAGGTGCTCGAGGGCCTCGCGATGGCGAAGAACCACCGCAAGTGGTTCGTCGCGTTCGCGACGCCGTACCTGGGCGACGACCCCATCGAGGTCAGCGCCGGCCTGGGCGACTATGCGGCGGAGTGGCTGGAGCACGCCCCGCGCATGACCGTCACGGAGGCCGACCCGGACCGGCTGCTCGCGCTCAAGGAGCGCTTCTCGGCCAACCGCGAGGTGTCGATCCGCGAGCTCATGCTGCCCAGCGACATCACCGCCGAGCACAGCGCCGCCGTGTCGTACAACGTCCTGGAGCACATCGAGGACCACCTCGGCGCCCTGCGCACCATGCGCTCCCTGGTCCGCCCCGGCGGCCACGTGATCATCGTCGTGCCGGCGTTCCCCTTCGCGATGGGCCCCGCCGACATCGCGACCGGCCACGTCCGCCGGTACACCAAGAAGACCATGCGTGAGGTGCTGCTCGCCGCCGACCTGGAGATCGAGAAGCTGCACTACGCCAACTCGCTCGGCCTGATCGGCTACTACGTCTCCACCTGCCTCCTGCGCCAGAAGCCCGGCCCCGGCATGATGGTCAAGTTCTACGACTCGACGGTCGCCCCGATGACCCGCTTCGCCGAGCGCTTCGTCACCCCGCCCTTCGGCCAGTCCGTGATCGCGATCGCCCGCCGCCCCGCCTGAAAGTTTCGCCCTCCCGAAGATTCGCCACCGCCGCCCGGAGCCCAGCCACACAGCACCACCGGCGGTGGCGGTCAGGCACCCTCCGGCGGCCAAGCGTCAGCCGGGAAACTTTCGCAACGACACCCGGTAGCAGGCCGGGTACGCCCACGCCCCGGCACCCCGAGGCCACGCTTCACATGGTGCACAAAACTCCGACAACCCCGGCGAAGAACCCTCGACCGCAGGTCCGTCAGAAACCCCAGTGCACCGGAACCGGCGCCCCGCACCCCGCCCCGACAAGACCGCATCCGGACACGGGGAGACCTCCACCCGTCCAGCCCGCACCACTTCCAGCCCGCGCCACTCCAGCCCGCGCGCTTTCTCCCGCTCGCACCACTCCAGCCTGCGCCGCTCTGGCCCGCGCCGCTTCTCCTGCCCGCGCCGCTTCTCCTGCCCGTGCCGCTTCTTCTGCCCGTGCCGCTTCTTCTGCCCCGACCTGACCGCTTCCCCAGAGCAGGCCAGCTACTCGAGCCACAGCTCTCGCACCACCGCCCACGCGCCCAACCTCAGCCACATCCCAGGCCCAACCGCCCACGCGCCCCAACCTCAGCCACATCCCAGGCCCAACCGCTCACACACCCCGACGTCAGCCGCATCCCAGGCCCAACCGCCCACGCGCCGCCGACGTCAGCCCCAGGCCCAACCGCCCACGCACCGCAGCCGCTCCACCACCGCCCCAGCCTGTGCGCCACACTCACCAACGCAGGCACCCCCACCGACGCCCGCAACTCCCCACAGCACCCCACTCCACCCGTCCGACCTCCCCCTGCACCCCCACAGACGTTGGTCAATACCCACGTTTGCGGCTTTTGCGCAATAGACATTGCGCGATCCACCCCCAAGATGATCTTCAAATGAAGGGGTAGATCGCGCAGCGTCGATCCCAGAAATCGGACATCTCTGGGCATTGACCAACGTCTGCGCGAGAGCGAGGCGCGAGGGGTCGCGCCAGACCGGCCGGCAAGGTTGATCCCGGAAATCGGACGGCTCGGGCATTGACCACCGTCTGCGCAAGAGTGATGCGCGAAGGGTCACGCCGGAATGGCCGGCGAGATCGATCTCAGAAGTGGACATATCTGGGCATTGATCGACGTCGATGTGAGGGTGGCGCGTGAGGGGCATGTCGGACCGGGCAGCGAGATTGCGCCAGGGACGCATCAGGACGCGGCGCGGCAAGACGAGGCGGGCTGCGACGAGGCGAGGCAGGACGTAGCGGAGCGCGACGCGATGGGCCGCGGCGTGCAGGAGCCGGGCGTGTTCGCGGCCGCTCCGGTGCACGGGACTCAGCCTGCCGCCGGAGCAGTGGACGCAGCCTGCCGAAGGGCCCACCGGGCACAGCCAGCCGCCGGAGACACCGGGCGCAGTCTGCCGCGGGTGCACCGGGCACGGCCAGGCGTCGAAGGCATTGGGCGCAATGCCTGCTGTGGCGACCCGAACGCGGCAAGGGGTGGCAGTGGCCTGAGGGGGCCGGAGGAAATGTGTTACGGGTCGTGGGGTGCGCGGGTCTGTGGATCCGGACCGTCGAACCGAAGGGGAAGAAGTGAACCTGCGCCACCTGTCCGCGGCCGGGGTTGCGGCCGTTGTGCTGCTTGCCGGGTCGGGGTGCGAACCCCAGGGCCAGAACCAGGGCCACGGCCAAGGCCGGAGTCAGACCGGCATGGCTCCGTCCGCCGGGGGCGGGGCCGCCGGGGGCGGCACACCGTCGAACAGTCCGTCCAGCGCCGCCACGGCGTCGCGCGGGGTGTCCGGGGACGCGCCGCCGCCGTCCTTCGGCGGCGTGCCTGCGGTGCCGGGGGTGAGCGAGGCCGTGGCGGTGGGTGCGGTACGGCAGCAGCAGCGGGTGGCGGGGCGCGACAACGGGCAGAGCACCCGGTACGGCGACCGCTCCGTTGCCGTACCGCACCCGCGGGCGCGAACTCGGCAACCTTCGGCACCGCGGGCACGGTGGCGAAGAACGGCGGCACGGACGGGGCCGATGTGGCCGGGGAGGCGGCGGGCGAGAACGGCGCGGGCGCCTGGGCGGTCGCGGGCGGACGGGCGGCCGGCACCTCCCGCCGCGGCTCGTCCGGCTGCCGCCACACCGTCACACCCACGACAATGGCGAGGGCCAGGGCCGCGGCCCCGCCGGCCAGCGCGAAGGCCTTGAGCGCCCACCCGCCGGCGGTCGCCTTCGGCGGGGGCACCAGGAGCGGCAGGCAGGCGAGGAGACCCTCCGCCGCCGGGAGCCGGCGGGACCGCTCCGTGCACTGTGGACAGTCGCGGACGTGCCGGGCGATCCGCTTGCGCCACAACGGGTCCGGCTCGCCGGCCCAGCCGGCCACCACCTCGCGCAGCGCCGGGCAGCCGGGCGGCGCGTCCAGGGCGCGGACCACCGAGCGGGCCACGTCGAGCTGCTCGCGCATCCGCTGCACCCGCACTCCGGCGTGCGCGGCCGGCAGGTCGAGGGCGTCGGCGACCTCGGCGCGGGTCAGGTGACCGCCGGCCTCCAGCCACCACAGCGACAGCACCGTGCGGTGCGCCGGGTCCAGCCAGCGGGCCGCCTCCGCGATCCCCCGCTGCTCGACGTCCAGGACCTGCCGCAGGACGGCGAGGCCGACGAAGTCCGCCGCCGGGTCGGCGGTGTCGGGCAGGCTGTCCGGCTGGTCCTCGCCGCGGGTCAGCCTGGCCAGGCGGGCCTCCGCGCGGGCGTCGGCGAGCTGCCGCAGGGCGATCGTCACCACCCACGACCGGAAACGCCCGGCCTGCCGTACCGTCGAAACCCCCGTCACGACCCGGACCATCGCGTCCTGGACGATGTCGTCGACGTCGAGGTCCCGGTCGGCGCCGCGGCCGACGACGGAGTAGACCAGCGGCAGGTAGCGCGCGGCGAGGGCCTCCACGGCGGCCCGGTCACCGTCGCGGGCCGCCGCCACGAGGACCTCGTCGGACTGTGCCACTGTCGTTCCCGTCTGTTCGTTCACCCTCTGGCGGACGTCCTCCGGTCACGTGTCATAACACTTTTCCGGGCTTGACGGGGCGGTGCGGCGGGACTTACGGTCCTGACCACAACCGCATATCGCGCTGCACGACCCGCGACGGGAGAGCCCTCGGTCAGTCCGAGGCGCCGAAGGAGCAACGTTCTCCCCAGAATCTCTCAGGCATCGGTACCGCCGCGGTCAGGCGACTCTGGAAAGTCAGGACGATCCGTGTCCTGCGCCCACGGTGCAAACCGTCCCGCTCGTCGGGGGCGGCGAAGCTCTCAGGCTCCGATGACAGAGCGGGGAGGTCACCCAGCAGGGGTGCCGTCCGCGACGGCATCCGGACCCAGGGAGCCTCCGTGACACCGCTCTTCGACGTGCACCGCGATCTGGGTGCCACCTTCACCTCCTTCGCCGGCTGGCGCATGCCGCTGCGCTACCAGGGGGACCTCGCCGAGCACCACGCGGTGCGGCGCGCCGCCGGGTTGTTCGACCTGTCGCACATGGGCCAGCTCGAGGTCACCGGCGCCGACGCGGGCCGGTTCCTCGACTACGCGCTCGTCGGCAGGCTGTCGGCGATCGAGGTGGGGCGCGCCCGGTACACGATGCTGTGCCACGACACCGGCGGGATCCTCGACGACCTCGTCGTCTACCGCCTCGCGGACCGGCGATACCTGGTGGTCGCGAACGCCGCCAACACCGCCGTCGTCTTCGCGATGCTCCGCGAGCACGCCGACGGTTTCCACGTCACCGTCCGCGACGCGTCCGCCGACTGGGCGCTGATCGCCGTGCAGGGGCCTTCGGCCGCGTCCATGCTCGACCCGGGGCCGCTGCGGTACTACGCGATCCGCCCCTTCTCGGTCGCCGGGCGGGACGTGCTGCTGGCGCGGACCGGGTACACCGGCGAGGACGGCTTCGAGGTCTACTGCCGCCCGGGTGACGCCGTCGCCGTGTGGCGGGCGCTGCTCGACCACGGCCCGACGCCGGCGGGGCTCGCCTGCCGCGACACGCTGCGCCTCGAGGCGGGGATGGCGCTGTACGGGCACGAGCTGTCCGTCCGGCGGACCCCGCTGCAGGCCGGCCTCGCCCGCCTCGTCGACTTCTCCAAACGCGACTTCGTCGGCGCCGCCGCCCTGCGCCGCCAACGCGACTCGGCGCCGGTCGAGGTCCTGGCCGGGCTCGTCACCGGGTCCCGGCGGGCGCCGCGGGCCGGTTACCAGGTGCTCGACCCGACGACCGGTGCGGTGGCCGGCGCCGTCACCAGCGGCGCGCTGTCGCCGACCCTCGGCCATCCCGTCGCGATGGCGTACGTGCCGCCCGCCCTCGCCGAGCCCGGCACCCGGCTCGCCGTCGACGTCCGCGGCACGCGCGTCGACGCCACCGTCGTGCAACTGCCCTTCTACCGCGCTTCGCAGCACTGAGCGCCATGTCCGCGATCCCGCCGCAGCCGTCCGAGGTGAGTGTCATGTCCGCGATCCCGTCGCACCTGTCCTACACGCGCGACCACGAGTGGTTCTCCGACGGCGTCGTCGGCATCACCGCGTTCGCCGCGTCCGCGCTCGGCGACATCGTCTACGTGCAGCTGCCCGAGGTCGGCACGCTGGTCACCGCCGGCGAGCCGTGCGGGGAGATCGAGTCGACGAAGTCCGTCAGCGACCTCGTCGCGCCCGCCGACGGCGTCGTCGTCTCGGTCAACCCGCTCATCGCCACCGAACCGGGAGCGGTCAACGACGACCCGTACCGGCGCGGCTGGCTCTTCACGCTCCGCCTCACGGGCGCCGCCCCCGAGCTGCTCGACGCCGCCGCCTACGCCGCCCTGGTCGGGTGAGCCCGGTGGCGCTGAGCGCGTTCGACCTGTACTCCGTCGGCATCGGCCCGTCGTCGTCGCACACCGTCGGCCCGATGCGCGCCGCCCGCCGCTTCGCGTCGGCGCTGGAGTCGCTGCCGGTCGCCCGGGTGCGGGCGGAGCTGTTCGGTTCGCTCGGCGCCACCGGTCACGGCCACGGCTCCGCGAAGGCCGTCGTCCTCGGACTGCTCGGGGAGGACCCGGCGACCGTCGACACCGACACCGCCGACGAACGCGTCGACGACATCCGCCGCACCGGCCTGCTCCGCCTCGCCACCGGCCGTGCCGTCGCGTTCTCCGCCGACGACGACGTCGTCCTGCACCGGCGCAAGTCGCTGCCCGAGCACCCGAACGGCATGCGGTTCGCCGCCTTCTCCGCCGACGGCGCGCCGCTGCTCGAACGGACGTACTTCTCCGTCGGCGGCGGCTTCGTGGTCGGCGACACCGGCATCGTGCCCGACACCACGCGGCTGCCGCACCCGTTCGCGACCGGCGGCGAGCTGCTGGCCCTGTGCGCCTCGCTGGACCTGCCGGTGAGCGCCGTCATGTACGCCAACGAACGCGCCTGGCGCCCCGACGCCGAGACCCGGGCCGGGCTACTGCACCTGTGGTCCGTCATGCAGGCGTGCGTCGACCGGGGCTGCTCCCGCGACGGCGTCCTGCCCGGTGGGCTGCGCGTGCCGCGGCGGGCGCCGGCACTGTACCGCGACCTGAAGGCCTCCGCCGACGGCGCCGACCCGCTGAAGGTCCTCGACTGGGTGAACCTCTACGCCCTCGCCGTCAACGAGGAGAACGCCTCCGGCGGCCGCATCGTCACCGCCCCGACCAACGGCGCCGCCGGCATCATCCCCGCCGTCCTGCACTACTACACGCGCTTCGTCCCCGGCGCCACCGACGACGGCGTCGCCCGCTTCCTCCTCACCGCCGCCGCCATCGGCATCCTCATCAAGGGCAACGCCTCCATCTCCGGCGCGGAGGTGGGCTGCCAGGGCGAGGTGGGCTCGGCGTGCGCGATGGCCGCGGCCGGCCTGTGCGAGGTCCTCGGCGGCACCCCCGCCCAGGTGGAGAACGCGGCCGAGATCGGCCTGGAGCACAACCTGGGCCTCACCTGCGACCCGGTGGGCGGCCTCGTCCAGATCCCCTGCATCGAACGCAACGCCATCGCCAGCGTGAAGGCCATCAACGCCGCCCGCCTCGCCCTGAACGGCGACGGCAGCCACAAGGTCACCCTCGACAAGGCGATCCGCACCATGCGCGACACCGGCCGCGACATGTCCGTGAAGTACAAGGAAACCGCCCGCGGCGGCCTGGCCGTCACCGTCATCGAGTGCTGAGCTGTCATTCCCCCCACCGCTGACGCGGCGGGGCCCGGCGGGGATTCTCACCCGCGCCGCTGCACGTCGTTCCGCACCGCACAGCCCCCGCGGCACGTGCCCGGAATTGTCCGCGCGCAGCATCCCGGCCGCCCTCTCTTCGTGTTTTCGCCTGTCTGCGCCCTCCTCGCCCTGCCCATGCCTCCTCGCTCTGCCGCCGTCTTGCTCTACCTCCGTCTTCTTGCTCTACCCGTGCCTCCTCGCTCTGCCTGCGCGTCCTCGCTCTGCCTGCGCGTCCTCGCTCTGCCTGCGCGTCCTCGTTCTACCTCCATCTTCTTGCGCTACCCGCGCCTCCTCGCTCTGCGTGCGCCTCCGCGTCTCTCCCTGCTACGCGTCCCCGCCCTGTTGCACCAGCCGCTCGGTCTGGCACCGCACAAACCCACACCGACGTTGGTCAATGCCCTGAAATGCCCCTTTTCGAGATCGACGTTGCGCGATCCACCCCCAATTCAGGGATCGAAATGTGGGTGGATCGCGCAACGTCTATTGAACAAATGCCGTAAACCTGGGCATTGATCAACGTCTGTGCGAACGCGCAACGACGAGCGACGCGGCACGGAGAGGTGCGCGACCCAGAGCGAGCACGCCGGCGTACATGAGGCGATCGGGGACCTGTCCATTCACGGTGATCCATGGCGCGGGTATCATGTGGGTGGGAGCCGCACAGCGCCGCGGACAGCATCTGAGCTGCACCGCAGGCGTCGCCATGCATGCAACTCGCATCGACGTGACGGAGTTCCCAGTGCAACTTTCAGCCCGTATGAGACCGTTCGCCATCGGCGCGGTCGCCGCTCTGGCCGCCGCCGTGGCCGCGGTCGTCGTCGCACAGAGTCCCGCCGCCGCGCACGGCTCGGTCACCGACCCGCCGTCGCGAAACTACGGCTGCTGGGCCAGGTGGGGCAGCGACTTCCAGAACCCGAACATGTCCCAGACCGACCCGATGTGCGCCCAGGCCTGGCAGGCCAACCCGGACACGATGTGGAACTGGAACGGCCTCTACCGTGAGGGCGTCGCCGGCAACCACCAGGCCGCCATCCCCGACGGTCAGCTGTGCAGCGGCGGCCGTACGCAGAACGGCCGGTACGCCTCCATGGACACCGTCGGGGCGTGGGTCGCCGCGACGAAGCCGAACAACTTCACGCTGACCCTCACCGACGCCGCCCAGCACGGCGCCGACTACCTGCGCATCTACATCACCAAGCAGGGCTTCGACCCGACCACGCAGCCGCTGACGTGGGCGAGCCTCGAGCTGGTCAACAGCACCGGCCGGTACGCGCCTGCGCCGCAGTACCAGGCGCAGGTCAACGCCGGGAGCCGGACCGGCCGGCACGTCATGTACACGATCTGGCAGGCCAGCCACCTGGACCAGTCGTACTACTTCTGCAGCGACGTGATCTTCACCGGCGGGCCCGGGCCCTCGAACAGCGCGTCGCCGTCGCGGTCGCCCTCCACGTCGCCGTCGGCCTCGCGGTCGCCGTCGACGTCACCGTCGGCGTCGGTCTCGGTGCCGCCCGGCGGCTGCTCGGCGAGCTACGCCAAGACCAGTGAGTGGAGCGGCGGCTTCGGCGCCAACGTCACCGTCACCGCCGGCGCGGCCGGGACCAACGGCTGGACGGTCCGGCTGACCTGGGCCAACGGCCAGACGATCAGCTCGTTCTGGAACGCGGCGATCACGTCCAGCGGGGCCGTCTCGACGGCCACGAACGTGAGCTACAACGGCAAGCTGGGCGCCGGGCAGTCCACGAGCTTCGGGTTCAACGGCTCCTGGAACGGCACCAACTCGGCGCCGGCGGTGACCTGCACCGCCACCTGACCCCGCGCCTTGCGTCGCACACGACTTTCGAGATAGCTTTCACAAAAGCTTTTCTCGGAGGTGTACGTGCATCGTCAGGTGCTCATTCAGAACGCTCACGTCGTGCCCGGCAACGGTCCGGAGTTGCCGGGCACCGACGTCCTCTGTACCGACGGCGTGATCACGGCCGTCGCCCCCGACCTGGCCGCCCGCGCCGATCCCTCGTGCGACGTCATCGACGCGACGGGGCTCACCGTGACCGCGGGGTTCGTCGACGCGCACCGGCACGTGTGGCAGGCGCCGCTGCGCGGCTCCGGCGCCGACATGCCGATGTCCCGGTACTTCGTGGAGGTGCTCGGCGCCGCCCTGGCCGCGATGTCCCCCGCCGACGCCGGCCGGGCGACGCTCCTCGGCGCCCGCGCTGCGCTCAACGCGGGCGTCACCACCGTCTTCGACTACAGCAACGCGACCCACTCCCCCGAGCACACCGACGCGGTGGTCGAGGCGTTCGAGACGTCCGGCATCCGCGCCGTGGTCGGGTTCTGCGACCCCGCCTCGCTCGGCCGCGCCACCGGCCGCGCCACCGGCCGGGTGACGGGCGCGCTGTCGATCCTCGGCCCCGAGTACGGCGACTGGGACACCGCCGTCGCCGAGATCAGGCGGGGCCGGGACCTCGGCGTGATGGTCGCGGCGCACGTCGCCGGCCCGTGCGTGCGGCGGCTGCGCGACGAGGGGCTGCTCGGCCCGCACCTGCAGCTCGTGCACCTCAACGCGGTCACCGCCGACGACGCGAAGCTGCTCGCCGAGTCGGGCACGGCCGTGGTGGTGACGCCGACGGTCGAGGCGGTGATGGGGCACGGCGGGTCCGCGTACGGGCGGCTGGCGGAGGCTGGCGCACGACCCGCGTTCGGGGTCGACGTCGTGATCAACAACCCGCCGGACCTGTTCGAGCCGCTGCGCGACACGCTGCGCACGGCCCGGCTGGCGACGGGTTCCACGTCGGTGCCGCCGGCCGGGGACCTGCTGCTCGCGGCGACACTCGACGGCGCCAGGGCCGTGGGTCTCGCCGGCGTCGTCGGTACCGTCGAAGCGGGCGGACGCGCCGACCTGCTGCTCCTGGACGGCCTCGGCCACCTGCGGGGCGACCGGGCGGGCGCGGTCGTGTCGTGCGTGACCGCGTCGGACGTGCGCACGGTGCTGGTGGACGGCCGCGTGGTGAAGCGGGACTTCGCCCTGCTGGTCTGACGTGCGTCGGGGGCGGGACGCGACCCTGCTGGTCTGACGTGCTTCGGGGGCGGGACGCGTGCGCGTCCCGCCCCCTGTTTCGCGGGTGGATCAGAAGTTGTCGGCGGTGCGGATCCGGCCGCGCATGAAGGCGCCGGAGGTGGTCAGCTGGTTCGGGTTCGTCCAACTGCCCGCCGAGCAGGTGCCCGGCTTGAACGCGGCGCTGCTCTCGTTCGCGTCCGAGTACGTCCAGTTCGCGTAGCTGATCTTCTTCGAGTCGAGCAGGTCCAGCCACGCGGCGCTGCTGTTGAGGTCGACATTGCCGCCGCCGGTGTAGGTGACCGTGCCGAACTCGGTCACGAAGAGCGGCAGCCGGCCGGCCGCCCGCGACACCACGTTGCGGTAGTTGTCCAGGTGCGACGCGGCGTAGAAGTGGAACGTGTACATGATGTTCTGCGCGTTCACCGGGTTGGCGACGATCTCGTTCTCGTCGGTGCCGTCGGACACGCCGAGCGACGACCAGCCGCGGGTGCCGACGATCACGACCGCGTCGGGGTCGGCCGCCCGGATGACCGGGATGACCTGCTCCGCGTAGGACTTGATCCCCTGCCACGACACGTTGTTGGGCTCGTTGGCGATCTCGTAGATGACGTTCTTCTTGTTCGCGTTGCGCTGCGCCACCGAGGCGAAGAACGTCTTGGCCCGGTCCAGGTTGTAGTTCGGGTCACCCGGCGTCAGCGTGTGGAAGTCGATGATCGCGTACATGCCCTTGGACTCGGCCAGGTCGACGTACTGGTTGACCTGGTTGGTGAACCCGGCCGGGTTCGTCTCGTAGCCCTGCTCCTGCACGTACATCGCGATCCGCAGCAGGTCCGCCTTCCAGTCGTCGGCGAGGGCGGCCACGGAGGCGTTGGTGATGCAGGAGGCGAACCACTGGATGCCGTGGCTGCTCATGCCCCGCAGCTGGATCGCCTTGTTGTTCTGGTTGCAGAGGTTGACGCCGCAGACGTGCAGCTGCCCGTTGGCCGCCAGCGGCGTACCACCCTGCGGCGGCGTGCTCGGGCTCGGGCTGGTGCTCGCCGACGGGCTGCTCGACGGCGACTTCGACGGCGTCGGGCTGTTCGTGACCCCGCCGGTGCAGGTCACGCCGTTGAGCGTGAACGTCGCCGGCGTCGGGTTGGCGGCGGTCCACGTACCGTTGAAGCCGATGCTCGTCGACGCGCCGGTCGCCAGGCTGCCGTTGTAGTCCAGGCTGCGGGCGGTGACCGCGGTGCCGCTCTGGCTGAACGTCGCCGACCAGCCCTGCCCGACCTTCTGCCCCGCGTCGGGGAACGCGAAGCCGAGCGTCCAGCCGTTCACGGCGTCGCCGAGGTTGGTGATCGTGATGTTGCCGGTGAATCCGCCCGGCCACTGGTTCACCGTGTACGCGACGCGGCAGCCGCTGGCCGCGGACGCGTTGACGGCGGGCAGGACGATGATCCCGGTGACCGCGAGGGCGGTGGCGGCGCCCACCGCGAGGAGTCCACGTTTGTGCAAGACCTTCATGACCGGCGATCCTGGGTGCTCCTTCCGGGTGACGCCAGTAACACCGATGTCCCGGGACACCCCTGACCTGGTCCTTTTCCCAGCTCAACGCCCTTGCCGCCGGCCTTGTCGGCACCACGACGGTCGTGAAACGTTCATGCCCGCTACCGTTGAGGCGTGAGCGGACTGCAGCGGTTTGAGAAGCGTCTCGAGGGCCTGGTCGAGGGCGCCTTCGCCAAGGTGTTCAAAGGCGTCGTCCACCCGGTGGAGATCCTCAACGCGATGCAGACCGAGGCGAACGCCGGGAAGACCAGCATCGCCGGCGGCCGCATCCTGGTCCCCAACCGCTACGTGATCGTCCTGTCCCCCGCCGACCACGAGCGCCTGGCCGCGTATGCCGCCGCCCTCGCCCGCGAGCTCGCCCAGTCGCAGGCCGAGTACATCGGCGAGCAGGGCTGGGCCGTCTACGGCGACATCCTCGTCGAGGTGTCCCGCGGCGAGAACCTGGAGACCGGCCTCTTCCGCGTCGACGCCCAGGTGTACACCGGCGCGGACCAGCGCACCCGCCGCGGCCCCGACAGCGGCGTCCGCCTCGTCACCGACGACGGCTACGCCCACGCCGTCCAGCGCGGCAGCACCGTCATCGGCCGCGGCGACCAGGCCGACCTGCGCCTCGCCGACACGGGCGCCTCCCGCCAGCACGCCCGCCTCGACTTCGACGGCAACCGGCTCACCCTGACCGACCTGGGCTCCGCCAACGGCTCCCGGGTCAACGGCCAGAAGGTCACCACCACCACCGTCAACCCCGGCGACGAGATCGTCATCGGCACAACCCGCCTCTCCGTCCGCGTCGAGCACCCCCCGTCCTGAACAGCCTTTATCACCTCTCGTCATTGATCCATCACACGACACGCCGACGATTTGCAGCGTGGTGCTAGGGTCGCTGACAAGAGGAACGCCCGGCGCCGCCCCACCCCTCGTCGATTCAGGTTGGCGGCTTCCCGCAACCACGGGGCCAAGCTCACCGGAGCCTGCCTGTGACGCGCGCCTGTCCCGCCCCGTGACACGCGCGCCCGGCTCGCGCGCCTGTCACGCGCACCTGTCCCGCGTGCCTGGCCAGGCCCGCGCGCGCGTGATCACGTCCGCGCGTGGCACGTCACGCGCGGATCGTGGGATGGGCGCATCGTGGGCACGAGCCCCTTGGCTGGCACCTCGAAGCGGTCGTCGCACGTCACGCGCGCATCGTGGCCGCGGGCACGACGGCGTCACAGGTGCTCCCGCTCTGCGACACGCGCGCCTGTCACGCGTGCCTGGCCAGGCCCGCGCGCGCGTGATCACGTCCGCGCGTGGCACGTCACGCGCGCATCGTGGGCGCGGCACGACGGCGTCACAGGCGCACGGCACGACGCGGACGGTGGGCGCGGCACGACGGCGTCACAGGCGCACGGCACGACGCGGGCGCCCAGAGGGTCAACACCGCCACCGTCAACCCCGGCGACGAGATCATCATCGGCACGAGCGGGACGCGCGCCACAGGCCGGCTCCGGTGAGCTTGGCCGTGCCCGCCTCTCAGTCCGCGTCGAGCACCCCCGTCCCGACCAGCCCGTTTCGCCTTCCGTCACAACGCCCTCACACGACGCGGGCGCGCGGGCGCGGCACGACGCGGGCGCGTGATGAGGTCTTCGTGGACGGCAGTGCGGCACCGGTGACACGGGTCCAAGAGGGTGCCGGGCCGGCGCGCAACGCAACGGCCGGCGCGCAACGCAACGCGGGCCCGCCCCTGAGGGCGGACCCGCGTCGATCGAACAGGTGATCAGCCGCCGTTGATGACGAACTGTGAGCCGGGCTCCTTGACGATGTTGCCGTCGAAGGAGTTGGTGATGGTCACGTTGGTCAGGTTGGCGTTGCCGCGCGCGCCGGACATGGCGAGGATGCCCGCGCCGTTGTTGGACTTGTCGATGCGCACGTTGGTGATCGCGACGTTCGGCATGTTGCCGCCGCCGTTCTTGAACTGGATGCCGTCGTACGTGGAGTCGAAGATGTCGGTGTCGCGGATGGTGACGCCGACGATGTCGAGCGACGACGGGAACAGCGTGATCGCGCCGAACTCCTGGTCCTCGTTCCAGAAGACGCCGCCGCACCGGTAGAGGCCGTTGTTGGCGATGACCGTGGTGCCGCTGAAGGGCTGCGGGGAGTGGTCGGTCGCCAGCATGATGCCGGGGTAGTTCATGGTGTCGGAGACGAGGTTGTTCTCGATGCCGTTGCCGTACCCGCCGTAGATGGCGATGCCGTTGGCGCGCCACGGCAGCTGGACGGTGTTGTTGGTGAAGTGGTTGTCGTGGGCGATGTCCACGGCCGCGTCCTTCACCCGCGGGTTGGCCCACACGGCGAGCGAGTCGTCACCGGTGGTGCGGAAGGAGGAGTTGAACACGCGGGAGTTCTTCGTGCCGTTGGAGAAGTTGATGCCGTCGGCGAACGTGTCGCGGATGCGCATCCCGGTGAACTCGAGGCCGTCGCCCGGGTTCCAGTAGGCGGGGGTGTCGCTGTAGTCGCGGCCGACCCACGCGCCGACGTTGACGTGCTCGATCCACACGTTGCTGATCTTCGTGTTCTTCCCGAACCGGCCGTTCAGACCGTGACCGCGGTTGGCGCGGTTGGTCGTACCGCCGAAGATCGCGAGATCGGAGATCTGCGTGTTGTCGTCGATGTCGAAGCCGACGTTGCCCTCGTGGGGGTGGTTGATGTTGCCGACGACGTTCTGCGGCTCGGTGAGCGTGTAGAGCTGCGAGTGCCACATGCCGGCGCCGCGGATGGTGACGTTGCGGATGCCCTTCTGGTTGTACTGGCCGCGGGTCGGGTCGACGGACAGGATCTTCTGCTCCTGCCGCCACTGCCCGGCCGGGATCCAGACGCAGCTGATGACGCCGTTCATGTCGTCGTTGACGGCGCGCTGGATGGCGGCGGAGTCGTCGATGCCGTCGTTGGGGACCGCACCGTACGTGGTGATCGACGTGCACCCGGCGGGCTGGCTGAGCGCCGGCGCGACCTGCTCCAGGTCGATCAGGTCGATGTAGTAGAAGGACGCGGTGTCACCGGCGTCGCGCTGCAGCTTGAACTTGGTGCCGGGCGGGTAGGACGACGCCAGCAGCGCGTGCGACTCGTCGAACAGGCGGCGGGCGTTGGCCTGCGGCGAGTTCGACAGCGACTCGGTGTCGTCCGTCGTGCCGTACAGCCAGCTGTACTTCGAGGACAGCGTGATCTTCTGGACGAAGACGTTGTTGGCGTACAGGCTGATCGTGTAGTCCTGGCCACCGCCGGAGGCGGAGTCCGGGACGGAGTTGCGCACGACGATCGAGTTCGCCTGGTTGGTCGAGGTGAACTCGACGTAGTTGCCCTGGCTGTTCAGGCGCACCGACGCGCGGCCCGAGGACTCGGTGCCGAAGTTGGTGTGCCCGAACGTGCGCAGCGAGTCGGCGGTCACCAGGGTGCCCTGGTAGGTGCCGGCCTCCGCCTCGTACGAGGTGTACGGCACCGCCGCGCCCCGCCCGACGACGATCGACTGCGTGAAGGTGTTGTTGCTCTCGTTGGTCTCGGTGAGCACGCCGGTGGCGTCGGCGGTCGCGGTGATGGTCGCGCCGCCGCTGGTCGCGGTCCAGGTGCCGCTGATCGCGACGTTGGCGGTGGCGCCGGCCGCGATCGAGGCGGTGGTGCCGTTGAGCGTGGTGCCGCCGACGGTGACGCGGGTGACCGTGTTGACGCCGGACGCGGTGGTACCGCGGTTGTTGACGGCGACGGTGAAGCTGACGGCAGCGCCGACCGCGGGGTTCGCCGGGTTCGACGACACGCTCAGCACCTGCAGGTCGGGGCCGGGCGCCTGGGCGACGACGAGCTGCGACGACGCGGTGAACGCGTTGTTGGACTCGTCCTGCTCGGCGACCGTGTTCGCGGGGTCGACGGTCGCGGACACCGGGTAGCTGCCCATGACGCGGGTGCCGGCGTTGACGGTGACGGTCGTGGACGCGCCGGCGGCGAGCGCACCGACGGCGGCGGTCCCGGCGGAGGCCCCGCCGACGTTGACGTTGACCGTGGTGGCGGCGGACGTGGCGGTGCCGGCGTTGCGCACCGTCGCGGAGACCGTGACCGGGGTGACCTCGGTCGGGGCCGACGGCGACCACGTGAGGGCGGTGACGACGAGGTCCGGGTTCGGCGCCGGGGTGCCGATGACCTGGAGCTCGGCGACCTGGCCGCCGGGGGCGCCGTTGTTGGTGAAGATCTGCAGCTGCACGTCGGCGACGCGGCCGCTGACGGGGATCGACACCGTGTTCTGGTTGCCGGTCGGGCTGAAGCCGTAGTCGGCGCGGGCCTTCAGCGACGTGAACCCGGTCGCGGACTGCTCGCGGCCGAGGACCTGGATCGCCTGGGTGCGCGGGCCCCACGCGGTGTCGGGGTTGAGCTTCACGACGACGGAGCTGATGTCGGCGTTGGAGCCGAGCTTCACCGTCAGGATGCCCGGGAAGCCGTTGGACTCCCAGTAGGAGCCGACGTTGCCGTCGTTGGCGTTGGTCGCCACGAACGAGAACACCGACGAGTTCGCCTCGATCGTCTTGCCCTGGGCCAGGTTCGTCCCGTTCGGCGGGGTGGTCCCGGTCCGGGTGACGTGGTTGCTCTCCGCCGACGTGTTACCCGCCGGGTCGGTCGCCTTCACGTAGTACTCGACCGTCGCCGTGTCCGGCTGCGTGTCGGTGTACACCAGGACGTTGCCGCCGACCGTCGCCCGCAGCGCGCCGTTGGCGAAGACCTGGTAGCTGGCGATGCCCGCCGCCGAGGTCGACGCGGTCCACGTGAGCCGGATCTGCCCCGACGCGGGCTGGGTGTAGGCGAGGTTGCCGGGTGCGGTCGGCGGCTGGACGGTGCCGGCGGCGCCGTAGATCTCGAACTCCGACAGCTGCCCGGCGGGCCAGCCGGTGTTCGCGGAGATGGTGACCCGCACGTACCGGACGCTGGCCGCGGTGAAGTTGATGGTCACCACGTTCTGCGCGGACTGGTTGAACTCCCGCCCGGCCGACGGCGACAGGTCGTTGAACGCGGTGCCGTTGACGCTGCCCTGCACGGCCAGGGTCTGCGTGCGGGTGCCCCAGTTCGAGGGCAGCTTCAGCACCACCTGGTCGATGGCCGTGTTGGCGCCCAGGTCGACCTGGATCCACTGCGGGAACACGTTGTTGGTGCTCTCCCAGTACGACCCGGCGTTGTTGTCGTTGACGTTGCCGGTGCCGTACGGGCCGTTGGAGCTGCTGGCCTGCACGGACTTGCCGAGGGCGAGGTTGGGCCCGCCGGCGGCCTGCGCGGCCGGGGGCATCGTGGCGGCGATGACCGCGGTCGCCAGGACCGCGGCAAAGAGCCGCCACCTGGTCTTTCGAGTTCTCATGACGTCTTGGCCTCTCGGGGCGGGGGGCGCGACGCACCGAGCCCGCGGGAGGACGTCCAGCGGGCTGTCGGAGCTTGTCTGGTCGCGGCGGCGGGGACGGACGGTGAGGTGTACGGAGCAGGCGGTGGCGGTCGACTGCTACGCGGCTTGCACAGCGGCACACAAAATCTTGACGGGTTATGCAAATTTCTTGCGTCGCTGGGCATCCAAGATTTCAGATGGCTGACGGTTCGTCAACATGCGCGACACCGGTTCGTTGACAAGGCATTGATAGGAGTGTTTATTGTTAACCACTTTGCCTAATCCCCCGCCCGCAAGGACACCCCATGAAGAGACCCACCCTCGCCGGCGCCGCCCTGCTGGCGGCCAGCGCCGCGGTCGTCGCCGTGGCGCTCGGCGGTACCGACGCCAACGCCGCCACCGCGGGCCCCATCACGGGACTCGGCGGCAAGTGCGTGGACGTGGCCGCGGCCAGCCCCGCCAACGGCACCGCGGTCCAGCTCTACGACTGCAACGGCACCGCCGCCCAGACCTGGACCGTCGACGGCACGACCATCAAGGCGCTCGGCAAGTGCCTCGACGTGACCGCCGCGTCGACCGCGAACGGCGCCCTCATCCAGCTGTACGACTGCAACGGCACCGGGGCGCAGCAGTGGACCGCCTCGAACGGCGCCCTGGTCAACGCCGGCTCCGGCAAGTGCCTCGACGCGACCGGGCAGAGCTCGGCGAACGGCACCCGGCTGCAGATCTGGACGTGCACCGGCACCGCCAACCAGGCGTGGACCCTGCCCGGCGGCACCGTGCCGCCACCCTCCGGCGGCCTGAACCCCGCGGTCGCGCCCGGCGGCAACTTCGACCTGTCGATCTGGCAGCTGCAGCTGCCCGTCGGCTCCCCCGGCGCACCCACGACCATCCCGTCGTCGCAGCTGCGCGGGCCGAACGGGTACACGAACCCGGCGTACTTCTTCACCGACAAGAACGACGGCTCGATGACCTTCTGGGCCCCGGAGAAGGGCGTCACCACCCCGAACTCCAACTACGCCCGCTCCGAGCTGCGCGAGATGAACGCCAACGGCACCGCCGCGGACTGGCGCCTTGCCGGGTCACACCGCATGAGCGCGACCCTGCGCATCCCGAACGTGACGAAGAACGTCTGCGTCGGCCAGGTCCACCTCGGCACCGGCGGCCCGTCGACGAAGCCGCTGCTGGAGCTGTACTACCGCCCCAACGGCGACATCTACCTCGGCACCGAGAACTCCCCCGACGGCGGCCAGACCCTGCACCTCGTCGGCAACGTCCCGCTCGGCGTCAAGTGGTCCTACGTCATCGCCATCTCCGGCGGCAACCGGATCAACCTGACCGTCAACGGCAGCACCACCAGCTACCCGATCCCGTCGTCGTTCAACCAGTACGGCATGTACTTCAAGGCCGGCTCCTACAACCAGTCCTCCTCCGACAGCACCACCAACGGCGCGAAGGTCAAGTTCTACGCCCTGACCGTGTCACACGCCTGATCTTCGTCTGGCGCGCCTGATCTTTCGGAACGGCCGAGGGCCGGCCTCCTGCTCGGGAGACCGGCCCTCGGTGTGTTGTGCGGGCTTGCTTGTTGTCAGACGGTGATCAGGGGTAGCTGATCACGTTGGACGGGGTCACCGCGGACGGGAGGGCGGGGGCGCCCGTGTCGTTGATGACGTGGGTGATGGAGCCCTTGCCCAGGGACACGGTCATGATGTTGTGGAACTTCACGTTCGGGGTGTTGGGCACTTCGAACGAGTGGTAGGCGGCGATCGACGAGTCCGTGGTGAACACGCAGTAGCTGCCCATGCCCCAGCCCTCGTGGCTGGTGACGTTGGCGCCGACCTTGTAGGCGGCGTAGCCGACGATCCCGTCGTGGGACCAGGCGGCGGCCGACGGCGGGTCGTACGGCAGCTCGTTCTGGAAGAAGATCGTGCGGCCGCCGTTGCCGTTCCAGACCACGTTGTACTTGTTGAAGTGCTCGACGAACAGGCCGTAGGCGAGGACGTTCTGGCCGTTGACGATCAGGCCGTTGTCGGACGGGTTGGAGGTCCAGCCCGCGCCGTCGCCGTGGTCCGCGCGCCACGCCCAGATGTGGTCGATGATCGTGTTGTTGTTGTTGACGATCAGGGCCGCGCTCGCCTTGGCCGCGCCCGCGCCGCCGACGCGCAGGAACACGTCGGAGATGAGGTTCGGGGCGGTGGCGTGGTTGCCGCTGGCGCCGTTCGGGCCGACCTGCAGCAGCGCCGGGGAGTTCGTCGGGCCGGCGTCGAAGAGCAGGCTGGCGATCTTGACCCCGTCGACGTCGCCGATGGCCATCGGCAGGGCGCCGTTGTCCGCGACGATCGTGGCGTAGCCGAGGCCGAGCACGACCGTGTTGGCGCGGTTGATGTTGACGGTGCTGTTCAGGTGGTACACGCCGGGCGTGAAGAGCAGGTTGAGGCCCTGCGCGACGGCGGCGTTGAGGGTCGCGGCCGTGACGCCCGGCTTGGCGACGTAGAACTGGGTCAGCGCGAGCGAGGTGCCCGGGGTCTGGCCGTTGATCCAGGTGGCGCCGCTGCTGTTGGTGCGCAGCGACGGCACGAACACCCGGTACGCGCCGGAGGCGTCCATGTACAGGTACGGCTTCTCCTGCGTGATCGGGCTCTGGTTGATCGTGGTGTACGGCGGGTTCGGGAAGCTGTTCGCCGGGGCGCCCTGCACGCCGGAGAACACCATGTTCCAGACCGAGCCGTTCCAGCTGCCGATCGTGCTGTCCCGGGTGAACCACTGCTGCTGCGAGCAGGGGTTGATGTTGCCCGTGACGCGGGAGTCGGCGATGTAGCCGCCGGACGCCCAGCCGCAGTTCGGCGACGCGAGGGTCATGCCGCCGTGGATGTCCATGCGGCGGAACGGGGCGGCCTGCGCGACGGCCCACCGGTCGATGCCGTTGACCGGGTACACGGACAGGTTCTCCGCCGAGCGCCAGAAGTTCTGCGTCGCGTTGCCCCCGAACCAGCCGGCGTCGACGGTGATGTCACCGTTGATCCGGACGTCCTGCGGGTTCTGGCCGAGGCCGTTGATCGAGGTGTAGAAACCGATCTGGGCGTTGAGGCCGCTGTACGTGCCGGGCTTGAACAGGAACTGGATGCGGCCGGGGCCGAACTGCGCCGTCTCCTGCTGCGTGAAGACCTGGTCGAGCTTCGCCTGGATCGTCGCGCTGGACTGCGACGGGTCGAAGACGATCACGTTGGCGCCGAGGTCGCCGCCGCCCTGGATCGGGCCGGTGGACGTCGACGGGGTCGTCGACGGGGACGGGGACGTCGGCTGCGACGGCGTGTTCGACGTCGGGCCGGTGCCGGTCCGGACGATGAACTCCCAGATCGAGTAGCCGTAGCCGGTCGCGCGGGCCGTGCCGTACACCCGGACGAAGCGACCGGTGCCAGTCACGTCGAGGGTCTGGATGCCGCCGGTGCCGCCGGTCACGGTCTTGATCGTGGTGTACGTGCCGCCGTCCGGCGACGTCTGGATCTGGAAGTCCTTGCCGTACGCGGCCTCCCAGTTGATCGTCACCTGACAGATCGACTGGCTGCTGCCGAGGTCGACGGCCAGCCACTGCGGGTCGCTGAACTGGCTGGACCAGCGGGTGCCGGTGTCGCCGTCCACGGCCGCGCCGGCGGCGTTGGCGCCCGCGTTCTCGGCGCTCGACGCCGTGGCGGGCTTGCCCTGCGCGGCGTTGGCCGTCGTGTTGCAGGTGCCGGGGTTGGTGCCGCCGAACGACCCGTAGACCTGGAACTCCCACAGCGAGTAGCCGTAGCCGGTGGCGCGGGCGGTGCCGTACATCCGCACGTACCGGCCGGAGCCGGTGACGTCGTAGGTCTGCGCGCCGCCGGTCGCCCCGGTCACCGACTTGATGTCGGTCCAGGTGTTGCCGTCCGGTGAGGTCTGCAGCTTGAACGCCGTCGCGTACGCGGTCTCCCAGTACAGCTTGATCTGCGTGATCGTCGCGGTCTGGCCCAGGTCGACACGCAGCCACTGCGGGTCGGACGCGGCCGACGACCAGCGGGTGCCGGTCGTGTTGCCGTCGAACGCGGCGGAGGCGGGGGTGCCGCCGTTCTCGTCGGACGACGACAGCGCGGTCTTGCCTTGCGAGAGGAGGGTGTCGGCCGCGGAGGCCGTCAAGGTCGTGGTCACCGCGTACGTCGCCAGCATGAGCATGGCGGCGGCGGACGCGATGATCAGATTCCGGCGGCGGCGGCGCGCCGGTCGTGCGGCGGTCAGCATCAATTGCTCCCGGTTTCAGGGCGGGCGGCAGCCGGCAGCGCCACCGTAGGGGTACGGTGGTGCTCGGTCCGGCCATCCGGGGGGTGTGTCACTCCGGCACCGTGAACGGCGGCTCCGGAGTCGGGGTGGGAGAGCGCTCTCCAAGGACGAGGGTTGCCCGATCGAGCGGCCCTGTCAAGAGGCCAGCCGCCCCGCGCCACACTTATTTTTCGATCCGTACGAAGCGTGATGCCCTCTGACCTGCCTCTTACCCTTCCCCCGCTGCGCCGATCACTGGAGAGCGCTCTCTCGTAACCGCCGGTGACCCCCTATGCCCGCTTGCGGCACCTGTACTGGTGCACTACGTTCTGCATCTGCGTAGATCCTCGCCGTAGTCACGATTTGCAGGCATGCGTTACGGTGTTGAAGAAGGAACGCCGCCACCGAGAACCTCCGGCCGTCCTCCGCCATGGGGTGGTCGAAGCAGCTTGCAGCAAGGCCTCCCTGGCACCACCCAGCCGCCCGGTCGCCCGCAACGCCCGCGCCCGCGACGCCCGCGCGACCTACGCGCGCGATTTCGCGACCGCGCGGTCGGTCGGGTCGGGCGCACGGTCAGGTCGGGCGCGCGATCGGACCAGCGGCCCGGGATGGCTCCGGAGTGGTCGGGCCAGCAGCCCCGGGGAGCTCCGGATCAGTCTCGGGAGCTCCGGATCGATGGCACGGAGAGGCTTCCGGCAGGCGCCGGGGGTTTCGCGGGTCGGCGGCCCTGGAACGGCGTCGAGCCAGCAGCCTGAGCTGTGGCCTCGGTCAGCGGCCGGGTAGCTTCAGGCCGAGCTTGAGTGACTTCAGGCCGGTGGCCCAGTTGGCTTGGACTTCGGCGCACGGGTGGCTTCGAGGCAGTGGCCTGGGTGGTTTCAGGCCGGCGGCTCGGGTGGCAGCGGCAGCAGGCTGGCTGGCCAGACTCGGGCGGACTCGGGCGGACGCGACAGTTTCCGTACACGGGCGGACTCGGGCGGACGCGACAGTTTCCGTACACGGGCGGACTCGGGCGGACGCAACAGTTTTCCGGACACGGGCGGGCGTGGCAGAGCCAGGCCGTGCTCGGGTGGTTCAGGGCCGGGCCCGAGTGACCTCGGCGGCCCGTCTGGTCGCTGCAACGGGTGCACCCCTCGCCGCGCGGCTTCGACCGCCGGCGCGAGGCCCTGCGTCAGTGGCTGGAGAGGCGGAGGTCGCCGACCGCGGTGACGGCTGGGCCCGTGCCGAGCGTGAATCCGAGGTGCCGTAGGCGCGCGACCTGACCTGGGTCGCGGACGCCGCTGATCACCGTCTCTACGCCCGTTGTGGCGATCAAGCGGGCCACGGCGTCGACGAGGGCCTCGCGCCGGCGGTCGAGGCCGTCTGCGGCGAAGTGGCCACCCGGAGAGAAGTGACCATCCGGGGAAAAGTGGCGTTCCGGAGAAAAGGGAACATCCGTCGGAAAGTGGCCATCCGCGGGAAAGGGAGCATCAGTAACGAAACGCCCGTCCGCAGCGAAAGGAGTGTCCGCGGGAAAGGGGGCGTTCGCGGGAAAGGGGGCGTTCGCGGGGACTGGGGCGGCCGTGGGGAACAGGGCGGCGTCCAGCACCAGGCGTGTGAACGGTAACGAGACCAGCAGGTCGAGGCGGGCGTGTGCGGTGCCGGTGTGGTCCAGGGCCAGGCCGACGCCGATCGCTCGGAGCTCCTGCAGTGCGCCGCGGACCCCCGTGCCCTCGCCGGTGTCCTCGCCCGCGAGAGCGGCCGGCACGGCCAGGGTGAGGTTGGCGGGGGCGACGGCCGCGGCGGCCAGGATGCCGGCGACGTCGTGCGGGAAGCCCGGGGCGAGCAGCGCCGAGCGGCTCACGTCGACGGTGAACGGGCGGCCCGGGGGTGTCACGCGGCACGCCTCGGTGAGCAGCCAGCGGACGAGGGGCACGGTCAGGTCGGCGACGTCGACGGAGGGCCAGCGGGCGCTGAGGCGGCGTTCGACCTCGGCGCCGTCGGTGAGGCGGGCGATCGGCTCGCCGGTGAGCTCGACGCGGCCCGCGTTGATCGCGGCGCGGAGTTCGTCGGCGCGCTGGGCCGGGGTGGCGAGCAGGCCCGCCAGCGAGGGGCTGTACCGGGCGAACTGTCCCTTGCCGGCCTGTTTCGCGGCGTACATGGCGATGTCCGCGTGGCGGAGCAGCAGCTGGGGGTCGTCGGAGGCGGGGCGCTGTGCCACGCCGACGCTGGCGTTCACGGTCAGCAGGTGGCCGTGCGTCGTGATGGGGTTGGCGAGTTCGGCCAGGATCCGTTCGGCGACCTCACCGGCGGCGGCCTCGTCGGCGAGGGGCAGCAGGACCGCGAACTCGTCGCCGCCGAGGCGGGCCACGAGGTCGCCGGGGCGCACGGCGGCGCGCAGCCGGCGGCCGACCTCGACGAGCAGGCCGTCGCCGACGTGGTGGCCGAGGGTGTCGTTGACGGTCTTGAAGTCGTCGAGGTCGACCAGGATCGCGGCGCCGTGGAAGGCCGCGTCGAGGGTGTCGTTGAACAGGGACCGGTTCGGCAGGCCGGTGAGCGCGTCGTGGGTCGCCTGCTCGTGCAGGAGCCGCTGGTGCTCGCGGACGGTGCCGAGCAGCGCGTCGTTGTCCCGGAACGCGAGCAGCTGCCGGAGCACGACGGTGGCGGTCGCGGCGACCGCGCCGGCGAGGACGGGGCCGTCGCCGCTGTTCGCGACGAGCAGCAGGTAGACGCCGACGACCGCGGAGTAGGGCAGGATGCTGTACGGGCGGCGCCGCCGGCGCACCACGGTCGCCGGCCGGACGCGGTGCAGCTGCACGACCCCGGCGAGGCCGACCATCGTGCCCTCGGCGGTGGTGATGATGTCGGAGACGCCGGCGAGCCGGTCGTTCTGCAGCACGGGCACGAGCGCGGACCCGACCGCGCCGAGCAGGACGACGCCGGCGAGGGACTGCAGCGCGAGCATGTCGACGGCGTCGGTGCCGACGAGGATGAGCTTCACGACGGCGAGGACGGCGAGCAGGCACAGCAGGCTCAGCACCAGCAGCCCCAGGGCGCGCGGCAGGTCGGCGCGGGCGTCGGAGATCGGTTCGAGCACGAACTGCCACAGGAACGTCGCCGAGCACACCAGGACGGTGGCGGCGTCGAGGCCGAGGCGCAGCCAGTCGCCGCGACTTCGGCTGCGGGTCGGCAGCCGGAGCAGCCCCCACAGCACCAGCAGCAGCGCGATGCTGAGCAGCAGCACGGCGCCGGCGAGGACGGGCCCGGACTTGCGGCCGCCGAGGCTCGCCTCGGTCAGGGGTTTCGTGGCGGGCGCGATGAGCAGCGCGGCGATGCCCATGAGCCGCCAGAAGCGTCGGCCGGCGGGGGCGAGCCGGTCGAGGCGGGACGCCTGGAACAGGAACCAGGAGGCGACGGCGAGGGACAGCGCCCCGGGCAGCCACCCGAGGATCGTCATGCCGCTGTACCCGAGCACGCGGTAGCCGGCGAAGCCGACGGCGACGGCGAAGAGCGGGGCGTAGAGCAGCAGCAGCCGACGGAGACCGTCGGCCAGCGTGTCAGCGCGCCGCTCCGGCTCGTCCAACGCCTGACCTCACCGCCTCGTCCTGTGCCGGTGTTTCCCGGCCGACGTCTTGTTCGGCCGGAGTGGTGCCGAGCTGAGCGGTATCGCGTGCGGACAGGGTAGCGGTCCGTCACCGCTCACGTCGACCGAAGATCTGCCGATGAGGGGGGTATGAATCTCCGACGGCTCGCGCCGCCGAAGCAGCTCGGCGGGCGGATCCGCTGGCTCTTCGTGATCTTCGGAGTATTCAACCTCGTCACCGTGCTGCCCCGGGTGCTGGGTCACGGCACGGGGCCGGTCACGGCGCGGGTCGCCGCCGCCGTGGCCGCGGTCGCGCTCGCCGGGTGGTGGTTGCGCCAGTACCGGCTGGGCACGTTCCCCGCGTGGATGATCCCGTTCGAGGCCCTGGCCCTGCTCGCGATCGGTCTCGGCATGCGGGACTGGGTGGCGACGCTGGGGCTGCTGTTCGTGTTCGTGTCGTTCCGCGGCCTGTACGGCACGTGGCGGCACGTGCTCGCGTTCACGGTGCTCGTCTTCGCCGCCGCGGTCGCCGGGGTGGCGTTGACGGAGCCGTCGCACGTCGCGCAGTTCCTCCAGCAGGCGCCCGGGGTGCCGCCGCTCGCGCTGTTCACGGCGGCGGTCGCGGAGTCGACCCGGCGCCAGGAGCGGGCCGCGGCCCGGGAGCGGGTGTTCGCCCGGCTCGGCTCGACGCTCGCGACCACGCAGGACCGGGAGACGATCCTGCGGCTGAGCGCGGAGGCGGCGGTCGAGCTGCTCGACGGCATCCCCGGCGGGTGGGCCGTCACCGTCGTCGACGACCTCGTGGTGACCGCCGCCGGTCCTGTACCGGTGGAGCTCCTGACCGGCCCGGTGCCGCCGGCGGCGGAGGGTGGCGGCGTCCGGATCCCGCTGCGCTCCGACAAGCAGCACTTCGGTGACCTTCTGGTCGGCAACGGGTCCGCCGAGGTGCGCCCGTCGCTCGCGACCCTCGCCGCGCAGACGTCGCTCGGCCTGGTCAACGCCGAGCACGCCGCCGACCTGCACTATCAGGCGTTCCACGACAACCTCACGGGGCTGGCGAACCGGTCGCTGCTGCGCGAGCACCTCGGCCACGCCCTCGCCCGGGCGCGCCACGGCAGCCCGGTCGCGGTGCTGCTCATCGACCTGGACGGGTTCAAGCAGGTCAACGACACCCACGGGCACGCCGCCGGCGACCAGCTCCTGGTCGCGGTCGCGCAGCGGCTCCGGGACGGCATCCGCGGCGCCGACACCGCCGCCCGGCTCGGCGGCGACGAGTTCGCGGTGGTGCTGGACGGCATGGACGCCGCGGGCGACGCCGTGAACGTCGCCGGCCGGCTCCTCGCGGCGATCCAGGAGCCGGTCCCGAACGCGGCCCTGGGACCAGCACCTGGACCGGCCGGCACCACCGGGACGGCGCTGCTGCCGCAGGCCAGCATCGGGGTCGCGGGCTGGCGCGGGCACGCCGGGATCGACGAGCTGCTGCACGACGCGGACGTCGCGATGTACGCGGCGAAAACCGCCGGCAAGGGGCGCGTCGCGCACCTCGACGAGACCGGCACGGTGCGGCTCGCGGCGGCTCTGACCTCCTGAGATCCCGGGACGGAGATCCGCACATATTGACCTAAGTGATAGTGAGGACGACACTGGCTACAAACCTGTGACATCGATGTCACGATGTCACGAACCGGCCGCCACCGGGAGTAGTCATGAGACGTTCCATCCATCCGCACCGCCTCCTGCTCGCCGCCGCCGCACTCGTGCTGGTCGCGGCGGGGCTCGGAGCCCACACCGCGGTCGCCAACGCCGGCGAAACCGCGACGTTCAAGATGCCCGCCGACGACCCCGCCCGGGGTCTCGTCTACGGCGGGTTCAAGGCAGGCACCGGCCGCTGCGCCGGCCTGCTCGAGGTCAAGGCCGTGCCGGGCGCCTGCACGCACGGCCCCGACGCGCCGTTCCAGGGCCTCGACGTGTCCAAGTCGGTGCCGCCGCTGACGGGGCTCGCGGTCAACCCGCTCAGCGTCGTCTGCGACGGCGACGGCGTGTCCGGCAACCGCGTGCAGGTCCTGTACGTGCGCGGCTCCGGCAACGCCGACCGCTACAACCAGTACCTCGCGTCGATCCGCACCTGGTCCTCCCAGGTCGACGACATCTACAGCGCCTCCGCCGCGCAGACCGGCGGGACCCGGCACGTTCGGTTCGTCACCGACAGCAGCTGCAACATCACGGTCACGAACGTCGCGATCGCCAACAGCGCGCTCAGCGACTTCGGCAACTCGGTCAACGCGATCAAGGCCCTCGGCTACAACCGCACCGACCGCAAGTACCTCATGTACGTGGACGCCACCGCGCTGTGCGGCGTCGCGTACGTCACCCTCGACGACCGGCCCGGGCAGGACAACGCCAACAACTCCGGCGCCTCGTTCAGCCGGGTCGACTCGGGCTGCTGGTCGGCGGGTCCGGCCGCGCACGAGCTGACCCACGCGATGGGCGCGGTGATGAGCTCGTCGCCGAACCACACCGCGTACGGCCACTGCACCGACGACTACGACATCATGTGCTACAACGACGGCCCCGGCACGGTCATGCGGATCGTCTGCACCGACCAGGCCCAGGACAACCGTCTGGACTGCAACAAGAACGACTACTTCAACACCAACCCGCCCGCCGGGTCCTACCTGGCGACGCACTGGAACACCGCCAACAACCGCTTCCTGATCTCCAGTGGCGGAGGCGGCGGCGGTACGGGCGGGCCGCTCACCCTGACCGGCGTGGGCAAGTGCGTGGACGTCAACGCCGGCGCCACCGCCAACGGCACCAAGGTCCAGATCTGGACGTGCAACGGCACCGCCGCCCAGAAGTGGACGCTGCCCGGCGACAGGACCGTCCGCGCGCTGGGCAAGTGCCTCGACGTCAGCGCCAGCGGCACCGCCAACGGCACCAAGGTCCAGCTGTGGGACTGCAACGGCACCGGGGCGCAGCAGTGGACGTACGTGTCCGCCAGCCAGGCGCTGCGCAACCCGCAGTCGGGACGCTGCCTGGACGACCCGTCAGGCAGTACCACCGACGGAACCCAGATGCAGATCTGGGACTGCAACGGGACCAACGCGCAGCGGGTGACGCTGCCGTAGGTACGCTGTGACAAGACGGACCCGCCGGGAATGTTTCCCCCCTCCCGGCGGGTCCTGCTTGTGTACTGACGGACGGAATTCGTCAGCCCGAGTGCGGGCAGGTGTCGCGGTACTCCTCGATCGCCGACCCGGACGGCTTGGGGCACAGGAACTGCTCGTAGCGGGTGTCGTTGTCGACGAACCGCTTGAGCCAGGAGATGCTGTACTTCGCGACCGTCACGTTGCTGGACGTGGGCGCCGAGTGCGAGGCGTTGTCGAGTTCCAGGTACGCCTTGTCGAGGCTCGCCGGCAGGCTCGTGTAGAACGGCTCGGCGTGCGAGGCGACCGGCGCGACGCTGTCGTTCTCGGCGCCGATGATGAGCGTCGGGACCTGCACCGACGACCAGGTCTTCGTGGTGTTCCAGGGCGTGAGCGGGATGGCGGCCTGCAGCGCGGGCCGGGTCGTGGCCGCGGCGAGGCTGCCGCCGCCACCCATGGAGTGGCCCATGACGCCGAGCCGGCTCGCGTCGATGCGGGTGCGCACGGAGCTGCCGCCGGTCAGGTAGTCCAGCGCGGCGAGCAGCTGGCGGCCGCGACTGGCCGGCTGGTCCAGGGTGGACAGGGTGTCGATGGTGATGATGACGAAGCCCTGCGAGGCGAGGCGCGGGCCGAGCCAGGCGACGCTGGACTGCGACGCGGTGTAGCCGGGTGAGATCGCGACGGCGCCGAAGGTGCCGGCGGTCGTGCTGGTCGGGTAGTAGATGGTGCCGCCGCCGAACCCGGTGACGCTGCCGCGCGCCACCGTGGTCTGGGCGATGGCGAACGACCCGCGGGTGGCCTCGATGGAGGCGACGGTGGGTGCGGGGCCGCGCTCGTACGGGTTGGCCGCGAGCGCGGGCATGGCCTGGCCGCCGCCGAACGTCACGGCGAGCGCCGCGACGACGACCAGGGCGAGCCGTCTGAGGTGGTGCATGGCGGGCTCCTCATATTGGCATCGATAAATGCCAGGCCAGTCTGGAGCCACTCCGCTACCGGTGGGTAATCCCGCGACGGACCATCCTCCGGCACTATGACGGCGCCCGCCCTTCATGAAAACCCGTTATGAAAGCGCATTCCTGAGGCGCTCGGGTCTTGCCGGGGCAGCAAACGTTTGCAAAGCTCGATGGATGACCTCCCGCCGAACCCTGCTCACCGCCGCGCTCGGCGCGGTCGCCGGTAGCGCCACCGCCGGCCTCGCCGCGTCCCCCGCCGGCGCGTGGCCGGGCCCGCACCTGACGGTCGCCGCCGACGGCTCGGGCGACCACACCAGCATCCAGGCCGCCGTGGACGCCGTGCCGTCCGGGAACCCCGGCCCGTTCACCATCAAGGTCAGGCCCGGCGTCTACCGCGGTCAGGTGATCATCCCCGCCGACAAGCCCGGCATCGTGCTGCGCGGCCAGGGCGCCGACCCGACCCAGGTGGTGATCGTCGACGACCGCGCCAACGGCACCCCTCGCCCGGACGGCGGCACGTGGGGCACCTCGGGCAGCGCCTCGGTCACCATCTCCGGCGCCGGCTTCTCCGCCCGCAACCTGACCTTCGCCAACGACTTCGACGAGGCCGCCCACCCCGAGATCACCTCGAAGCAGGCCGTCGCCGTGCTCACCCGCGCCGACCGCGTCGCCTTCGACAACGTCCGCTTCCTCGGCAACCAGGACACCCTGTACGTCAACACCCCCGACGCCACCACCATCAGCCGCGTCTACCTGCGCAAGTGCTACGTCGAGGGCGACGTCGACTTCATCTTCGGCCGCGCCACCGCCGTCTTCGACCGCTGCGAGATCCGCTCCCTGAACCGCGGCTCGACCACCAACAACGGCTACGTGACCGCCGCGAGCACGTCGATCGCCAACCCGTACGGCTTCCTGATCGTCAACAGCAAGCTGACCAGCGACGCCCCCGCCGGAACGGTCTTCCTGGGCCGTCCGTGGCACCCGAGCAACGACCCGAACGCGATCGCCCAGACCGTCATCCGCGACTCGACCCTGGGCGCGCACATCGCCGCCGCCCCGTGGACCGACTTCGGCACCTGGTCGTGGCGCGACGCCCGCTACGCCGAGTTCCACAACCGCGGCCCCGGCGCCGCGATCACCGCCGACCGCCCCCAACTGACCCCGGACCAGGCCGCCGCGACCACCATCGACGCCTACCTCGGCGACTGGCACCCGCAGCACTGACCACAGCCCGGAGCACGTCGCCGACCCGACCCGACTCGCCCGCCTGCCGACCCAGACGTTGGTCAATACCCCGCCCCACATAGACGTCGCGCGATCCACCTACATTTTGAAGATCATCTCGTAGGTGGATCGCACACCTTCAATGGAACAAAGGCCTCATACGGGGGCATTGACCAATGTCTGCGTCCGGGAACGGAAGCAACCCAGAGCCGGAAGGCAACCCCGGACGCCGCGTCGTTCCACCAACTGCACAACAAGCACGGGACGGCGACACCCGCAGCGCAAAGGCGGCCGGCAGCGGCGAGCACCCGCGTGACCGGCTCCGACGGCGAGTTCAAACTGGTCGGCGACCTGACCCTCCGCGACGCCACGCGTGAGGTCAGATCCGGTCGAGGCGTTCCGGCACGTCAGGCGGGCGGCCCGGCTACCCGAGCACGTCGGGCGGGCGGCCCCGCTACCCGAGCACGTCGGGCGGGCGGGCCCGGCTACCCGAGCACGTCGGGCGGGCGGCCCGGCTGCCCGAGCGAGAGTTGCCGCGGCGGCGGACTCGACGGGGCGGGCGCGGCAGCGCCGCGGTGACGGCGCGCGCGGCCCGGGTTGCTGCGATTCGCCGGCAGGGAGGGGACGGCTGGCGTGGGCGGTTGCGGCGGACGGAACGGAGGGCGGCGGCGGTGGCGCACGGTTTTCAACACACCGTAACGCACGCAAAAAAATCGGACAGCGAATCTGTCCACCGGTCAGGCACCGAGTGTAGTGCGTGCTGGTGGGTGTCGTGCAAACCGTGCTGGGGTGGGGTTTCAGGGGGTGACGGTGGGGGTGCCCAGGGCGACGGTCAGCAGGAGGAGCCACTCGGGGTCGCGGAGGCGGTCGCCGTACAGCTCGCGGAGCTTGGCCACGCGGTAGCGGACGGTCTGCGGGTGGACGAAGAGGTCGGCGGCCACCTCGTCGCGGCGGCCCTGGTGCAGCAGCCAGCTGCGCAGGGTCTCGACGAGCTTCGTGACGGTGGACTCGCGCTCGCCGGCGAGCGGGGCCAGAGCCTGTTCGCGCAGGTCGGCCAGGGCGCGGGGGTCGGCGGTGACGACCAGGTCGACCAGGTGCTCCTCGGTGTCGACGGGGGCGGCGCCCGGGAAGAGCCGGGACACGCGGACGGCGCGCTCGAACGAGTGGCGGGCCAGGGACCACGGCACGGGCGGGCCGGTGACGGCGCCGTGCGGGGCGACGAGGCGCAGCAGGTGGCCGCGGGCGGCGCCGTGGGCGTCGGGGACGAGCAGGACCGACGTGTCGCGGAGGTGCTCGACGGTGGTCTGCAGGGTCCGCGGGTCGAGCAGGTCGACGACGGGCCGGATGGCGCGGATGCCGCTGTCCGGGAGCAGGACCGCGGTCAGGGTCTGCGGCGCGGTCCAGTCGGCGGCCTCGGCGGCGACCGCGGCCGCCGCGACGGCCTGGGCGGGCTCGCCCACCAGGAGGCTCTGCGCGAGGCGGTCCAGGGCGCGGCGGCGGGCGCGGCCGGAGGTCGCGAGCTCGTCGGAGTGGCCGGTGACGCTCGCCGCGGACAGCTCGTCGATGTACGCGAAGGTCAGCTCGGCGAAGCGCGCGAGGGCCGGTGCCGCCATGCCGGCGCCGACGGTGACGGCGGCGAGCTCCCGCCACGCGACCCTGGCGCCGACCCGGTACGCGGCGAGGAGCGCGTCGAGGCTGCGGCCGGAGCGGGCCTCGCCCCGGCCGAGCGCGTACGCGCCCTCGAGGGACGCGGCCATGGGTGAGGGGCCGGTCTTGCGGGAGGCCAGGTTCAGGAAGCCGCCGAGCGCGGCGCGGACCGCCAGCTCGATCTTCGTGCCCATCTCGCCGGTGAGGGCTCCGGCGTACGCGGGAACCTCCTGGACGATGGCGGCCACGGCGTGACCGGCGACCTCCGGCAGGGCGTGACGGAGTGACTCGGTGACGCCGGCCTGCAACCGGAAGGCGCCGAGCGCGGTGGTTTTGTCTTCAGGGAACAAGAATCACGCCTCGATTCACGCGGACCGGTCATGATTTTATCCTGAACATCCCCTCATGCTGGAGCCATGGTCGCTGCTCAAGCCCTACGCGCCGGCGCCTGGCGGGTCGTCGAGCTCCTGACGACGCCGCTGGTGCCGGGCGACTACCTCGACGTGATCGCGCCGCTGCGCAACGCCGACGTGTTGCGGGCGAAGGTCGTCGCGGTCCACCGGGAGACGGAGCGGGCGGTCACCCTCACGCTGCGGCCGGGGCGCGGCTGGCGGCGGCACGAGCCCGGGCAGTACCTGCGGCTCGGCGTGGACGTCGACGGGGTCCGCCTGTGGCGGGCGTACTCGCTGACCAGCGCGCCCGACCGGCCCGACGGGCTGGTGACGGTCACGGTGAACGCGGTCGCCGGCGGTGCGGTGAGCCGCCACCTGATCGACCGGGCCCGCCCCGGCATGCTGCTCGGCCTGGAGCGCCCCACCGGCGAGTTCACCGGCGCGGACGCGGCGGCGAAGGTCCTGTTCGTCACGGCCGGCAGCGGTCTCACCCCGGTGATGGGCATGTTGCGCTCCACCCGTCTGGCGGATGCGGTACTCGTACACTCCGCGCCGACACGACACGACGTCCTCTTCGGCGACGAGCTGCGGGGGCTCGCCCGCGACGGCAGGGTCAGGCTGGTCGAGCGGCACACCCGCGTCGACGGCCGCCTCTCCCCCGCCGACCTCGAGACGCTCGTCCCGGACCTCGCGGAGCGCGACACGTGGGCCTGCGGCCCCAGCGACATGCTCGACGAGCTGACGCGGCACTGGACGGGCCGGCGGGAGCTCCGCGTCGAGCGGTTCCGGCCCGCGATCGTCGCCGGTGACGGCGACGGCGGCACGGTGACGTTCCAGCGGTCCGGCAAGGTCGTCGAGGCCGGCCCGGGCACGCCGCTGCTGGAGGCCGGCGAGGCCGCCGGGGTCCTGATGCCGTCCGGCTGCCGGATGGGCATCTGCTTCGGCTGCGTGCTGCCGCTGCGCGAGGGCGCCGTCAGGGACCTGCGCGACGGCCGGGTCACCACCGCCACGGAGGGCGACAACGTCCTCGTCCAGACGTGCATCTCCGCCGCCGCAGGCCCCTGCCGGCTCGAAGCCTGAAACCGGCAGCCGACCCAGACCGGCCCCGAAGCAAGAAGCACCACCGGCCCGGAGCAAGAAGCACCACAGGCCCTGAAGCAAGAAGCACCACCGGCCCGAAGCAAGAAGCACCACAGGCCCCGGAGCAAGAAGCACCACCGGCCCGGAGCACGAAACCCCGCCCCGAAGCACGAAAAACCGACGCCGACCCCCGCCGGCCGAATCACGAACGCCGCCCCCGGCCCACCGCTGAAAGGACCCCGCCGAACGTGACCACGTTGCAGCGCAAGCCCGTCAACCCCGTCGGCCACCTGACGCCGCAGGACATCGAGGCGATCGGCCGCGAACTCGACGCGATCCGCGACGAGGTCATCAGCAGCCGGGGCGAGCGCGACGCGGCGTACATCCGGCGGGTCATCAAGGTCCAGCGCTGGCTGGAGCTCGGCAGCCGCGGCGTCCTGCTGTTCTCGATCCTGCCGCCGGCGTGGCTGGTCGGCACGGCCGGCCTGGCGGTGGCGAAGATCCTCGAGAACATGGAGATCGGCCACAACGTCATGCACGGCCAGTGGGACTGGATGCGCGACCCGAAGATCCACTCGACGACGTGGGAGTGGGACAACGCGTCACCGTCGGAGCAGTGGAAACACTCCCACAACGAGCTGCACCACACGTACACGAACGTCATCGGCCGCGACAACGACCTCGGCTACGGGATCATGCGCGTCGACGAGGACCAGCGGTGGCACCCGGTCCACCTGGGCCAGCCGCTGTGGAACTTCGTCAACGCGTGCTTCTTCGAGTACGGCATCGCCGCGTACGACCTGGAGCTCGGCCGGAACCTGTCGACGAAGGAACGCCGTCGCAGCCCGCAGTTCAAGGCCGGCGTCCGGCAGGTGCTGCGCAAGATCGGGCGCCAGGTGGCGAAGGACTACGTGCTGCACCCGCTGCTGTCGGGCCCGTCGTTCCTGCACACGATCGCGGCGAACGCGGTCGCGAACCTGATCCGCAACCTGTGGACGCACTCCGTCATCATGTGCGGGCACTTCCCGAAGGGCGTCGAGACGTTCGAGAAGTCGTCGATCGAGGGCGAGACCCGCGGCGAGTGGTACCTGCGCCAGATGCTCGGCTCGGCGAACATCTCCGGCGGGCGGCTGATGCACCTCATGACCGGCAACCTGTCGTTCCAGATCGAGCACCACCTGTTCCCGGACCTGCCGAGCAACCGCTACCAGGAGATCGCCCCGAAGATCCAGGACCTGTTCCAGCGGTACGGCCTGTCGTACACGAGCGGTCCGCTGCCGAAGCAGGTCGCCTCCGCGTGGGCGAAGGTGTTCCGGCTCGCGCTGCCGAACCGGCGGACCGCGCCGAAGCCACCGGCGCCCACACGGCGCCGCGAGCCCGTGGGCGTCTCCTGACAGCGTCTCGGAGCAGCGTCTCGGAGCGGCGCTACGCGCGGTCGTCCGGGCGGCCCTTGCCGATGCGGCGCAGGTAGTGGTCGACGGCGGCCTTGTCGTAGCCGCGCCACGAGGCGGACGGGAAGCTGACGGCGTTCGCCGCGGCCGCCGCCTCGGCCCGCCGGGCCGGGTCGCCGGACTCCAGCGCCGCGGTCGTGGACGCCACGAACGCGTCGACGCGGGCCCGGTCGTAGCCGCGGAAGATGACCGGAAATTCGCTCATGTTCCCAGTCTGCGCCGCGGGACCCGCCGGCGCCACGCTAGGGTGCGTCGATGACACGTCGGTTCGAGGAGCTCGACTGGCAGCAGACCCCCATCGGCGAGGTCAGCCTGCGCCGGCGGCGGGAGCCGTCGCTCGGCGTCGAGGTGCACGAGGTGAAGCTCGGCGACGAGTACCTCATGTCGAGCCTGTTCACGGTCGCGGAGGTCGAGCTGGCCCGGCTGGGCCTCGCCGCGCTGCCCGAAGGCCCCCTCGACGTGGTCGTCGGCGGGCTCGGCCTCGGGTACACCGCCCACGCCGTGCTCCAGGACCAGCGGGTCCGGTCCCTGGTGGTCGTCGACTTCCTCGACGCCGTCATCGGCTGGCACCGGCGGGGGCTGCTGCCCCTGTCGGAGGCGCTGACCGGGGACCCGCGCTGCCGGTTCGTCCACGGCGACTTCTTCGCCCTGACCGACGGCGGCGCGGGCTACGGCCCGGCGGACGCCGTCCTCGTCGACATCGACCACTCCCCGCGGCACCTGCTGCACCCCGGCAACGGCGGCTTCTACACCGTCGCCGGGCTGCGCCGCCTCGCCGGGCACCTGCGGCCCGGCGGCGTCTTCGGGCTCTGGTCCGACGACCCGCCGGACGAGGCGTTCACGGCCACCCTGTCCGAGGTGTTCGCCGGCGTACGGGCATCGGTCGTCACGTTCGACAACCCGCTGCTGCGCCGCACGTCGGCGAACACCGTCTACACCGCGGTCAGGTCACCGTAGGGTGCACGCCGTGCCGTTGAGCGTGAACGCCGACGGGTCGGTGTTGCCGCCGGTGTACGAGGCGAGGAAGCCGAAGTTCGCCGACGCCCCGGCGGGGATGGTGCCGTTCCAGGCGGCGTTGACGGCGGTGACCGCGGCGCCGGACTGGGTCAGGACCGTGCTCCAGGCCTGACTCACCTGCTGGTTCCCGGCGAACGTCCAGCGCAGCGTCCACCCGTTCACGGCCGCCGAGCCGGTGTTGGTGACCGTGACGTCGCCGGCGAACCCGCCGCCCCAGTCGTTCTTCGCGTAGTGCACGGCGCAGCCTGTACCGCCGGAAGACGCCGACGACGAGGGCGACACCGACGGCGACCTGGACGGCGACCTCGACGCGGACGGGGAGACCGAAGCGGACGGGGACCTCGACGCGGACGGCGACACCGAGACCGACGCGGACGCCGAGGCCGAGCCCGACGTCGGGGTGCCCTCGGTCTGGATGGTGACGTCGTCGAGGTACAGGTCGCCGGTCGTGTCCGTCGTCTCCAGGTACACCGACAGCGCCGTCGCGCCCGGCAGGAACAGGTAGTCGCCGGAGAGCCGGGTCCACGTGGTGCTGATCGCCGTGTTGGCGCTGACGTTCTCGTAGCGGGTGGCGGTGCCGTTCTGCCGCTGCATGCTGAGCCTGGCGGTGCCCGACCCGGACGCGGTGCGCGCCCACGCGGAGACCGTGTACAGCTTGCCGGGGGTGAGCAGGTCCAGGACCGGGCGGGTCGGGCCCTGCCACGTCGCGGTCCGGCCCGACGACAGGACGCTGCCGGTGCCGCCGTGCGCGGCCGCGGTGCTGGCCGCCGTGACCTCGCTGCCGCGCGAACCCCAGCCGGCCAGGCCCGCCTCGAACGGCCACGACGCGACCGTCACCAGGCTCGGCGTCGCCGGCGGCTCCGGCACGCTCGGGGTGCCGCCGAGCGCCTCGACGACCGCCGAGTACGCGGGCCGGGCCCGCCACTGCTCGTCGAAGAGGAGGGCGGCGCCGTACCCGGGGAAGAACGCCGGCACCCACGAGTCGGCCTCGCCGACGCCCCACGTCGTCACCCCCGTGCACCCGGCGACGGCGGCGCACGCCCCGACGACCGCCCGGTAGTCCGCGGCCTGCTGGGTGAGCTCCGACGCGTCGGCGGGCAGCGGGATCCGCACGTCGAGCTCCGTGATCTCGACCTTCAGGCCGAGCGCGGTGAACCGCTCGATGTTCTGCCGCAGCGTCGACGGGACCTGCCCGACGATCAGGTGCGCCTGCAGGCCGACACCGTCGATCGGCACGCCGCGGGCCTGGAGGCGCTGCACCAGGTTGTACAGCCCGGTGCTCTTCGCGTTGACGCCCTCGACGTTGTAGTCGTTGATGTACAGCTTCGCCGCCGGGTCCGCGGCCCGCGCCGCGGTGAGCGCGTCGGCGATGTAGTCCTCACCGAGCCGCTGGTACCAGACGGACGAGCGGAACGTGCCGTCCTCGTTGAACGGCTCGTTGACGACGTCCCACTGGGCGACCTTGTTCTTGAAGTGCCCGGCCACCCCGGTCACGTGGTCGAGGAGCACCTGGCGCTGTTCCGCGGCGGTACGGTCGGCGCTCACCCACGCCGGCAGCTGGCTGTGCCACACGAGCGTGTGCCCCCGCAGCCGCTTCCCGGTCGTGCGCGCGTAGTCGGCGATGAAGTCGGCGGCCGCGAAGTCGAACTGGCCCTGCGCCGGCTCGGTCGCGTCCCACTTGCCCTCGTTGCCCATCGTCACCGAGTTGAACTGCGTGTCGGCGACGTACCGCCACTGGCTGGACGCGAGGGTCTTGACCCCGGCGGCCGTCCCGATCGAGAACCCGCGCGCCGTGGCCACCTGGGCCAGGGTCGGCCCGGCCGCGGCGAGCGCGGGCAGCACGCTCACCCCACCGGCCACCAGTGCCACCACGGCGGCCGCGATCCCCGCGGCGCGCACCCGTCGTTGCCTCATGCCTGTCGCCTCCTTCATCGGCGGCGCTCACGCCGTCACCTCCGCTGCGCTCCGGCGCCGGCCTGAGCCACACCTGCAACACCGGTGAGCGGCCCGAGCCGCTTCGCTGGCCGCTCACGACAGCACGGGTCGATGTCCCGGGACAACGGGGCCACCCCGCCCCCGCAGGTCGGCGCGGGTGCGGCCGGTGAAAGATGCACGGGTGAGCTGTTATCTGCTGGAGTTCTCGGTCGGCCCGGGCGGCGCCCGCCAGGGCGACATCCACGCCGGCCGCGACCTCGCCGCGCTCCGGGCCGCGTTCGACCGCCGGTACGACGACGACCACCTCGCGTACATGACGCTCTGGTACGGGGCGGTGCTGCACCTCTGGGTCGTGCAGGACGGCACCCTCGCCGGCGGGTTCGACCTGCACCCGTTCCTGCGTACCGGCGACCCCCGGCACGACGCGACGGTCGCCGCCCTCCTGGAGTCCCAGCGCGACGGCGAGCCATGGGACCTGTTCGACCGGATCACCGACCCCGGCGACATCGAGTCCCTGGACGCGGTCCGGATCGTCACACACTTCCTGGACCTGCAGGCCCGCGCGGCGACGGACCCGGCCGCGGCGGCCGCGCTGGAGGCCCTCGACGAGGCGGTCCTCGACGGGGACGTGCCACCCGTCCCCGGCCCGCCGTGCCGCCTCACCCTCGACTGGCCGGCGATCGAGTCCCAGCTGCCGCCGCTGCGCGAGCCGCTGCTGCGCCCGGGCCAGCCGACCACCTTCACGTGGACCGACGCCACCGCCCCTACCGCCGACAGCTACCTGCACCACGCCGACGAGCTGTACCTGGGCTTCAACGACGTCGAGAGCGGCTACGACGAACTCGACCCCGTCACCACCCCGTCACCCGCCGCAACCCAACTCGCCGTGTCACACCACCACGCCGACGACCGTGACGGTGCGTAACCCACCCAGCCGCCGATTTGCAGGGCGTTGCTACGGTATTTAGAGCGGTACCGATACCGGCACCCGCCACGTCCTCCCGACGTACGGCGGCCCACGCCGGGCCCGTGACCTCTGGCACCACCCGCACTCGCACCCCATCGCACCCACCACCCGCCCGCGCCCGCGCGGTCACCGGGCAGCCTCCTCGCCATCCTCGCCGAGGAGGCGGTCCCGCCCGCCGCGGTCACCGAGCGACAACCTCGGCGTCGGAGCTCACGCGGCCACCGACGCAGCAGGCCCGTCGCATCGTCGCCGCCGGTCGCCGCGGACCTGGGTCAGCACCGCAGCGTCGATGCCCCTGGGTCAGCACGCAGCGTCCGTGCCTCCGGGTCAGCACCACGGCGTCCGTGCCTCTGGGTCAGCACCACGGCGTCCGTGCCTCTGGGTCAGCAACGCGGCGTCGGTGCCGAGGCGGGCCAGGGCGACGGCGACGTTGGCGGGGCTGCCGCCGGGGTACGCCTCGGGGCGGCCGGTGGACCCTCGATCAGGTCCACCGGGGCCTCGCCGAGGACGGTGATCACGCGTCACCGTCGTTGCGGCCGTCAGAGCGGCCCGGGATCTCGGCCGGCGTCGTGGGGCCGGTCGTGACGGCGGCGGTGATCACGCGTCACCGTCCTCAGCGCCGTCAGAGTGGCCTCGGGGGTTCGGCCGGCGTCGTGGGGCCGGGCGCGACGGCGGCGGTGATCACGCGTCACCGTCCTCAGCGCCGTCAGAGTGGCCTCGGGGGTTCGGCCGGCGTCGTGGGGCTGGTCGTGACGGCGGCGGTGATCACGCGTCACCGTCCTTGCCGCCGGCAGGGCGGCCCGGGGTTTCGGTCAGCGTCGTGGCGCCGGTCATGACGGCGACCGCCTCCGACATGGTGTGGGAGCGGGGGGTGATGAGGCCGGCGCAGCGGCCGAGGCGCTGGATGTGGATGCGGTCGGCGACCTCGAAGACGTGGGGCATGTTGTGGCTGATGAGGATGACGGGCAGGCCGCGGGAGCGGACCTCGTCGATCATCTTCAGGACCTGGTTGGACTCGCGGACGCCGAGGGCGGCGGTCGGCTCGTCCAGGACGATGACCTTGCTGCCGAAGGCGGCGGCGCGGGCGACGGCGACGGCCTGGCGCTGGCCGCCGGAGAGGGTCTCGACGGGCTGGGTCATGTTTTGCAGGGTGCCGATGCCCAGGTCGGCGAGGGCTTGGGCGGCGTCGCGGCGCATGCCCTTCTTGTCGAGCATCCGCAGGACGGTGCCGAGCGGGCCGGGGCGCAGGCGTTCCCGGCCGAGGTAGAGGTTGCTGGCGATGTCGAGGGCGGGGGCGACCGCGAGGGTCTGGTAGACGGTTTCGATGCCGGCGTCGCGGGCGTCCTGCGGCCGTTTGAAGTGCACCGGCCTGCCGTCCAGCAGCAGAGTGCCGGCGTCGGGGACCAGGGCGCCGGTGAGGCACTTGATGAGTGTGGACTTGCCGGCGCCGTTGTCGCCGATGACGGCGAGGACCTCGCCCGGGTGCAGGTCGATGTCGACGCCGTCGAGGCCTACGACCCGGCCGAAGGTCTTCACCAGGCCGCGGGCGGAGAGCACGGGGGCGGTCATGCGCGGACCCTCCTGATCCACTGGTCGACGGCGACGGCGAGCAGGACGAGCAGGCCGACGGCGAGGACGCGGTACTGGTCGTCGACGCCGGCGAGGGACAGGCCGCTGCGGAAGAAGCCGACGATGAGGGCGCCGAGCAGGGTACCGAGGACGGCGCCGCGGCCGCCGAAGAGGCTGGTGCCGCCGATGACGACGGCGGTGATGCTTTCCAGGTTGGCGTCGGTGATCGCGTTGGGGCTGGCGGCGCCGGCGCGGCCGATGAGGATCCAGGCGGTGAGGCCGTAGATGGCGCCGGCGGTGACGTAGACGCTGAGCAGGACCCGGTCGACGCGGATGCCGGCGAGCCGGGCGGCCTCCTTGTCGTCGCCGACCGCGTACACGTGCCGGCCCCATGCGGTGTTGGCGAGGGCGAAGCCGACCACGACGTACAGGACGGCGACGAGGACCACGCCGGCGGTGATGCGGAAGCGGCCGATCGCGAACGTCTCCCCGGTCCAGTTGAGCAGTGCCGGCAGGTCGGCGGACTGGACGCTCTGGCCCTTCGAGTACAGCAGCCCGATCGCGGTGAAGACGCTGAGGGTGCCGAGCGTGACGATGAACGGTGGCAGCCCGATGCGGGTGACGAGCGCGCCGTTGAGGGTGCCGGCGGCGACGCCGACGGCGATGCCGACGAGCACGGCGAGGACGCCGGGGATGCCGCCGTCCGAGGCGAGCTTCGCGGACAGCATCATGGCGAGGATCGTGACGGCGCCGACGGAGAGGTCGATGCCGGCGGTGAGGATGACCAGGGTCTGCCCGACGGCGAGGGCGCCGATGACGGCGACCTGCTGCAGCACCAGCGACAGCGCGTTCGGCTGGGCGAAGCGCGGGTTGATGAGCGAGAACACGGCGAAGGAGAGGACGAGCACCAGGAACGGGCTGATCGCCGGGTACGAGTGCAGCACGTGCTGGACCCGCTGGATCGGCGACCGGCGGCGGAGCGCGAACTGCTCGGCGGCGGTGCTCGCGAGCGCGGTCACGACGTACCCCAGCAGCGACCGGCGACGGCAGAACCGACGAGCGCGGTCATGACTTGCCCCAGCAGCGGCTGGTGGCGGCGGTGCTGTCGATGCTCTCCACGCCCGCGGCCGGCTTGTCCGTGACGAGGGTGACGCCAGTGTCGAAGAAGTCGAGGCCGCCGGTGACCTTCGGCTTCTCGCCGCCGGTGGCGATCTGCTTGATCGCCTTCACGCCGAGCTCGGCCATCTTCGTCGGGTACTGCTGCGACGTCGCGTTGATGAGCCCGTCCTTGACCTGCTTGACGCCGTCGCAGCCGCCGTCGATGGAGACGACGAGGACGTTCTGCGTGCCGGCGGCCTTGAGGGCCTTCTGCGCGCCGACGGCGGCCGGCTCGTTGATGGTATAGACGACGTTGACCGAGGGGTTCTTCGTCAGGCAGCGTTCCATGGCGGTACGCCCACCGTCCTCCGCCCCGCCCGTCGGCTCGTTGCACACGATGCTGTACGTGCCGCCGGAGTAGCTGCCGGTCTTCGCCTCGTCGCCGTTGCGTTTCTTGTCCTTGACGTCGATCCCCATGCCGGTCAGGAAGCCCTGGTCCCGGTTGTAGTCCACCGAGACGATCTTGTCGTTGAACAGGTCGAGCATGGCGATCGTGGCGGGTTTGCCGCCGAGTTGCGCGGCGGTCCACTTGCCGATGAGCTCGCCGGCCTTGAAGTTGTCGGTGGCGAACGTGATGTCCACGGTGTTCGCCGGGTCCGGCGGGGTGTCGAGGGCGATGACGTACAGGCCGGCGTCGCGGGCCTTCTTGATCGCCGGGTTGACGCCCGGGCCGTTCGGCGTGATGAGGATGCCCTTGTCGCCGCGGGCGATGGCGTCCTCGATGGCCTGCACCTGGCCGGCCTCGTCGCCGTCGGCCTTGCCCGCGGCGACGGTCAGCTTGACGCCTTCGGCGGCGGCGGCCTGCTTCGCGCCGTCCTGCATGGTGACGAAGAAGGGGTTGGTCGAGTTCTTCGTGATCAGCGAGACCGACACCTGGCCGTCACCGCTGTCGTCGCCGCACGCGCCGGTAAGGCCGGCGGCGACCAGCGCGACGGCGAGCAGCCCTGCCGCCGGACGGTTGCGTGGGATCATGTCAACTCCTCGAGGCAGCTTTGACAACGATGTCAAGGAGTGTCGACTCACCTCATCATGATTGTCAATATGACGGCGCTGATGCTCTTGGCGCTGTACGGCAGCAACTTGACATCGTTGTCAAAGCGACCTGCGTCGGGGACACTTGGCGGGCCCGGCGATAATGGTGCAGCCGATCTTGCCGCGAGGGAGTGCCGTGGACAGCGCCGCCCGTGCCCGCCCGACGCTGCGCGACGTGGCGCAGCTGGCGGGGGTCAGCCCGAAGACGGTGTCGCGGGTCGTCAACGGCGAGCCGGGCGTCAGCCCGTCGAAGGCGGGCGCCGTCGAGCGGGCGATCAGGCAGCTGGAGTACCGGCCCAACATCACCGCGAGCAGCCTGCGCCGCGCGGGCGGCCGCACCGCCGCCGTCGCCGCCGTCCTCGAGGACGTCTCCAACCCGTTCTCCTCGGCGCTGTACCGGGCGCTCGAGGACGTCGCGCACGCCCGCGACGTGATGGTCTTCGCCGGCAGCGTCGAGGAGGACCCGTCGCGCGAGCGTGCCCTCGTCCGGGCGTTCGCGATGCGCCAGGCCGACGCGATGCTGATCGTGCCGGCCAGCGACAACCAGGCGTACCTGACCCGCGAGGTCACCACCGGGACGCCGCTCGTCTTCGTCGACCGCCCGCCCGTCGGCCTGCACGCCGACGCCGTCCTCGTCGACAACGAGTCAGGCGCCGCCGACGCGGTCCGCCACCTCGCCGCCCACGGGCACCGCGACATCGCCTTCCTCGGCGACCTGCACACGATCGCGACGGCCCGGCGCCGCTTCCAGGGCTACAAGGAGGCCCTCAGCGACCACGGCATCCGGCCCGACCCCGCGCACATCGCGCACGACCTGCACACCACCGAGGCGGCCGAGGCCGCGTTCGGCCGGCTCCTGGACTCCGCCACCCCGCCGACGGCGTGCTTCAGCGCGCAGAACCTCATCACGATCGGCGCGATCCGCGCCCTGCGCGCCAGGGGGCTGCAGCACCGGGTCGCGGTCGTCGGCTTCGACGACTTCCCCCTGGCGGACCTGCTGGAGCCGGCGGTGACGGTGGTGTCGCAGGACCCGTACCGGATGGGCCGGGTCGCCGCCGACATCCTGTTCCGCCGCCTCGACGGCGAGGACTGGGAGCCAACCACCCACCTGGTCGAGACCCGCCTGATCGTCCGCGGCTCCGGCGAGCTCCCCCCACCCACCTGAACACCCGAGCCCCGCTGGTCGATGCACGAATGCCGCGAACCCGGGCATTGACCAGCGTCTGGTCCGGCGGAACCGCGATCCGAAGAGGAGCGGCGACTGCGGGCGGGGTAAGGCCGCGTTGCGGCGGCGGGTGGTTGTGGCGGGGCGAACGAGTGCGGTCCCGGGCGGCGAGCGCCACCCGGGACCGGTCGGATCGTCAGTTCGGACGGGTCAGCGGCCGCCGCCCATGCCGCCGAAGAAGTTGTTGCCCTGCATGCCGCCCTGCTGGCCGAGGCCGAAGCGGCCGGCCATGTTGGTGCCGGCGAGGGCGTCGTAGGGCGGCATGAGCTCGGCCGGCTGGACCACGACGAAGCCTTCGCCGGTGAACTGCATCTGCCAGCTCTCGCCCGTGTTGCCGCGGGGGCGCCACACCGACGAGGACGTGACCGCCGCCTGCATGCTGACCTGCAGGCTCGAGCTCCAGGCGATGACCGCGTCGGCGTCGGCGAAGTAGTAGTTGTTCGGGGTGACCCGCATGACCAGCGGCGCGCCGGTCGTGGTGACCGCCACCTTGCCGTTGCCGTTGAGGTCGATGTTGTAGCCGCCGGCGCCGGCGATCTCCACCTGCGAGTCGATGCGGACGATGTCCCAGCGCAGCTGGGTCTCGAAGGCGAGGACGTTGTTGCCGTCGACGGTGAGGCCGTCGCCGGTGAGGTCGAGGACGTGGATGTCCTGGGCCTGGTTGGCCAGGAACACCGTGCCGCTGCCGGAGACCTTCATCAGGTTCAGGCCCTCGCCGGTGAAGTGCCGGGCGATGTGCGAGCCCCAGCCCTGGTACTGCGCGTCGAAGTTCACGCCGCCCTGGTAGGCGACCATCGCGCCCTTGCGGGCGTAGAACTCCCGCATGCCGCTGGCCTGGCCGAGGGTGGCCTTGAGCATCTTGCCGTTCTGCAGCGCGAAGCGCTCGTTGCTCTGGACTTCCTGGTTGGCCAGCAGGGAACTCTGATACATGTCTGCCTCCTCAGCCCCGGACCGAGACCGCGGGGCGCGCGTCCTCGCTCGGCTGGACCATCACGAAACCCTGCCCGGAGAAGCCGAGCTGGAACGACTCACCGGAGCCACGGCCGATGAGGCTGCCGAAGCGGGCGGTGCGCTTGGGGCTGATGCTCAGCCCGTCGGTGAAGCCGACGAGCGCGTCGGTGTCCACGTAGGTCGGCGCCTCGCGGGTGTCGAGGACGACGGGCGTGCCCTTGCTGGTCAGCGCGACCCAGCCGTTGCCGCGGATGACCACGTTGAACATGCCCATGCCGGACAGCATGCTGACGCCCTTGACCCGCTCGATGCTCCACTGGAGGGTCGCGTCGAAGGCGAGGATGTTCTTGCCGTTGACGGACAGGCCCTCGCCGGCGAGCTGCACGACGACGACCTCCTTGCCGTAGTCGGCGAGGTAGAGCTCGCCCTGGCCGGTGGCGGTCATCAGCGGCACGCCCTCGCCGGTCGCCCAGGAGCGGGCCATCTGGCCCAGCTGCGGCGGGTTGGGGTTGAAGTCGATGAGCCCCTCGTAGGCGATCATCGAGCCGGTGCGGGCCATGAGATCCTGACCCGGCCCCATGATGATCTTGGCGATCTTGCTGCCGTGAAGACTCATCCGGTCCCGGACCTGCGTCTGGCCATAGTGTTGGAGCAGCGGACTCTGCACAGCGTCCCCTTTCAGACCTCGTAGGGCTGGACCACGACGAAGTGGCCCTGCATTCCCATGAACTGGAGCGCGACGGACTCGCCGCTGGCGCCGGCGTAGATCTGCCGGGACACCCGGACCTGCGTCGACACCGCGACCCGCATGCCGGCGGTCCAGGCGACGACGGCGTTCATGTCACCGAACGTCGGGCCCTGGCACTGCAGCGTGACCGGGGTGCCCTTGGTCATGACCACGACGGTGCCCTGGCCCCTGACCTCCAGGTGGAACATGCCGCCACCCGGGATGCCGGGGCTCTCGATCCGCTTGACCTCGGTCTGGAGGGTCGAGTCGAAGGCGAGCACGTTGTTGGCGTTGATGCACAGCGCCTGGCCCTGCAGCTCGACGATGTGCAGGTCGTTGGCGTTCTCGGCGAGGAACACCTCGCCCTGGCCCTTCAGCGTCATGAGCTTCAGGCCCTGGCCGGTCATCGCGCCCTCGAACATCGCCTTCAGGCCGCCGGAGCCCTTGTACTCGAACTCGACGTTGCCCTGGTAGGCGACCATCGACCCGCGCCGCGCGTGGGCGTCCGGGCCGAGGGTGACCTTGACGAGCTTGCCGTTCTGCTTCGTCCAGCGGCCGGTGGTCGGCGCTTCCTTGTACTTCTGGATGCTGTGCATGACGCCGGGCTGGACCCGCTGCGCCTGCGACGGCAGCAGGTCGCCCTGCTGCGGCGGGTAACCGGGCTGGCCCTGCGGCGGGTACCCAGGCTGGCCCTGCGGCGGGAAGCCCTGCTGCTGGGGCGGGTAACCAGGCTGGCCCTGCGGCGGATAGCCGGGCTGCTGCGGCGGGTACCCGGGCTGGCCCTGCGGCGGGAAGCCCTGCTGCTGCGGCGCCGGCGCGAACTGCTGCTGCTGGGGCGGCGGAGGCGGCGGCGCGAACTGCTGGGTCGGCGGCGGGGGCGGCGGGGCGAAACCCTGCTGCGGCGCAGCGCCACCGGGCGGCGGCGCGAAGCCGGGCGCGGGACCCGCAGGCGCCGGCGCGGGCTCGTCGTCGACGTTGCCACCGTACGAGCGGATCAGGTCGGCGAGACCGCCGGCGAAGCCCTGCCCGACGGCGGCGGCGCGCCAGACACCCTTGCGGTAGAGGTCGCCGATGATGATCGCCCGCTCGGTGCCGAAGTCGGCGCCGGTGAAGCTGTACCGCATGACCTCCTGCCCGCCCGCGACGATGCGCAGGTAGCCGGACTGGAGCTGGCTGGCGGTGCCGGACGTCTCGATCGCCGCGCAGAACGACAGCTTCGCGACCTTCTCCGGCACGGCGTTGAGCGTCGCCCGGAACGAGTCGGTGTCACCGGACTGCGGGCCCAGCTTCTGGATCGACCCCTCGGGCGACTTCGGCTGGTTGAAGAAGATGAAGTAGTTGTCGTCCACGAGCTTGTCGTCGGCATCCAGCCCGAAGCACGAGATGTCCCACGTGATCCCGGGAGCGTTCAACTGGATGCCTACATACAGATCATCTCCCGTGGTGAAGTTCGAAATCGGGCTCTTCTGCCCCCGAGTGAATGACTGAGACACGTGATCTCCTCGGCTACAACGACAGCGCGTCTGCGATCAACTTATAGCGGCACCGGACAACCCCCGCGGGACACGGCCGGTTCATTGCCCGTTCGCCTGACGGGCGAGGCGGGCCAGGATCTCGTCGACGGCGGCGCTGCCCGTGGTCACGTCCGGCGTGAACGTCCAGGTCAGCCCCACCCACGGGTCGCCCATGTGGTCGCCGGACAGGACCGGCAGCCGGGCCATCGAGCGCCACACCGCCCCGACCATCGGGCCGAGCGTGGAGGAGTCCGCCGGGTCGGCGACCATCAGCACGTGCACGCCGGCCTCGGGGCCCTCGTTGAGCAGGTACTGCAGGCGGGCGAAGGTGGCCTCGTCGAAACCGTACGGGAAGTCGTGCAGCACGAGCAGCCGCCGCCCGCCGTCGATGTTCTCGTAGGGCGAGCCCATCGCGCCGGCGCGCATCGCCATCTGCACCAGGTCGACCCGCTCGACGAGGTGCTCCAGCATGTCGCTGAGCGCCTGCGGGGTCGCGGCGACCGGCACCGACGCCGCCCCGCCGGGCGCGCCGCCGAGGTGGGCGCCGTCGAAGGCGCGGCCCGCGGCGCCGCCGCCGGCGAGGTCCGCCACCTGCACGCTGAGCTGGCCCGGCGGGTGCGCGGCGAGGAGCCGCACGACGACGGAGCGGGCCATCGCCTGGGCCGCGGCCCGGTCGGCGCCGGTCGAGTCGATCCACAGCGCCCGCATCAGCGGCAGCCGGAACAGCAGCGGGATCCGCAGCTCCGGCGACTCCGGCACGTGCACGTCACCGACGCGGATGCCGGCGGTCATCGTCTCCGGCAGGCGCCAGTCCCGCCAGCGCGGGCTGTCCCAGGCGGCCATCGGCGCCGGGAGTGTCCCCGAGAGGCTCCTGAGCTCGGTGACGAGCTGGTCGACGTCGCGGCGGCGGTCCGTCTCGGCGCGGCGGACGAGCTCGTCGTGGCGGCGGTCGGCCTCGGCGCGGGCCGCGGCCGTCTGCGGCGAGTTGCGCAGCCGCGGGTCGTTGAGCAGCTCGCCGACCTCGTTGTCGCGGCGCTGCTCCGCGTAGCCGACGGCGGAGCGCAGCGCCGACGTGGACCGGGCCGCGTCCTGGAAGATCGACCACACCTGCTGGTAGAGGCGCTCCTCCAGGGGGCCGCCGACCTCCGGCAGCGGCTGCTGCGAGGCGGCGGCGGCCGGGGCCGCGCCGGTGCCGGGGAAGTGCGGCGACGACGTCACCGGCCCCGACGTGCCCGGGAAGTGCGGGGACGACGTCACCGGCGCCGGTGGCGGCTCCTCCTGCTCGACGTCCACCCCGTGCGCCGCGATCAGCTGGGCCAGGCCGCCGGAGTAGCCCTGGCCGATGGCGCGGACCTTCCAGGCGCCGCCCCGGCGGTACAGCTCCCAGGCGATGACGGCCCGTTCCTCGCTGAGGCCCTGCATGGTGAACGTCCCCAGCTCCGTGCCGGTCGCCTCGACGAGCCGGGCGACCGGCGCCGGGCCGGACCCGAACGTCATGGTGCGGTCGTCGGGGCTGATGACGGCGATGACCCGGTCGACGTCGGCGGGGATCTTCGCCAGGTCGATCTCGACCCGTTGCGCCCCGCCGGCGCCGCCGGTCAGCCACGTCAGCCCCGGCGCCGCCGGCTGGTTGTAGAAGACGAAGTCACCGTCGGTCCGGACGCGTCCCGTCTCCGCGAGCAGCAACGCCGACAGGTCGACCGCGACGCTCGCGTCGACCATGATCCTGACCTGCTGCGCCGCCAGGGGCGCGTTCTGCCCCTTGACGAAGACCACCGTCATTGTTCCCCCTCCTGATGCCGACGGATCCTGACTTCTGACTGCCGGGGCCCTACAGGAAGCGGCCGAGCTGCGGGATCATCTCCAGCGGCTGCTTGGCGTTCTGGGGCTCGCCGATCGCCGTCATCTTCCAGGCGTTGCCGTCGCGGTGCAGCTTGGCCATGACCATGCCGGTGCTCGGCGTGCCGCCGGAGAGCGTATAGCGGGTGAGCTCCGCGCGGGTCGTCTCGTCCACCAGCCGACAGAAGGCCTGCTCGACCTGCGCGAAGGTGTGCCCCTCGTACGACGTGACCACGAAGATGATCGAGGTGACGTGGGCGGGGACGCGGTTGAGGTCCACGACGATCGACTCGTCGTCGCCGTCGCCGGCGCCGGTGCGGTTGTCACCGGTGTGCTGGACGGAGCCGTCCTTGCTGCGCAGCTGGTTGAAGAACGCGATGTCCACCGGCTGCTTGTCGGCGAACAGGATCGCCGAGGCGTCCAGGTCGATCTCGACCTCGCGGTTGCCGAACAGGCCGCGCTTCTTCAGCGGGTCCCAGCCGAGACCCATCCGGACCAGGCTGAGCGACGTGCCGTCCTGCTTGCGCAGCGACACCCGCTGGCCCTTGCTGAGGTTGACGGGGCCGCCGGGGCCGCCGACCGGGGCGTCCTGCGGCGGGGCGGCGGGCTGCGGCGGCGCGACCGGCGGCATCTGCTGGGTCGGCTGCCCGTACGGGGCGGCGGGAGGCTGCTGACCGTAGGCCGGGGCGGCCGGCGGCTGCTGGCCGTACGGGGCGGCGGGAGGCTGCTGCCCGTAGGCCGGGGCGGCCGGGGGCTGCTGGCCGTACGGCGGCGGGTTGTGCTGCGGGGTCTGCTGCCCGTACGCCGGCGTCTCCTGCGGCGGTGCGACGTGCGCGGGCGCCGTCTGCGCGGGCATCGTGTACACCGGCGCGGCGGGCGGCGGCGGCGTGGCGGGCGGCTGGGCCACCGGCGGCGCGGACTGCGGGGCCGGCGGGGCGGACTGCGGGGTCGCGGCCGGCGCCGGCGCGTCGTCGACCGACACGCCGTGGTCGCGGACCAGGTCGGCGAGGCCGCCGGCGTAGCCCTGGCCGACGGCCCGGACCTTCCAGTCGGCGCCGCGGCGGTAGATCTCCAGCGCGATGACCATGCTCTCGGTGTCCAGCCCGGTGATCACGTACTGGACGAGCTCGGCGCCGGCCTGGTCGAACACCTTGGCGACCGGCGGGGCGAACTGCCCGAACCGCTGGCCGGTGCCGTCGACGCTGACCACGACGCGGACCTTGTCGACGTCGGCCGGGATCGCGCCGGTGGTGACCGACGCCTGCCACCTGCCGCCGCCGGTGTCACTGACGGAGACACCGGGGCCCTGCGGCTGGTTGTAGAAGACGAAGTCGGCGTCGGTGCGCACCTTGCCGGCCGCCGTCACCAGCAGCGCGGACAGGTCGGTGGCGACGCCGACCTCCACCACGACGCGCACGTCGTTGGCGGTCAGCGCGGTGTTCTGGCCCTTCACCAGCACGGTGGCCATGCTCTGTTCTCCTCTTGTCAGATGTCCCTCAAGGCCGACCGTCACCGGTCTGCGCCACGTACCAGTCCAGAATCTCGTCGCCGGCCGCCGCCCCCGCGGAGGCCGTGGTCAGGCAGTGCGGCGAGGTGAAGCCCGTGAGGTGCAGCTCTCCGTGCGCCGGCCGGATCGCCGCGTGCGCCGCCCGGAGCATGTCGGCGTCCAGTAGGGAGTCCCCGCCGGCGACGACCCGGTCCGCGCCCAGCCGCTCGGCGGCGTGCGCCACCGCCGCGGCCTTGTCCAGCCCGGTGGGCAGAAGATACAGCTTCCGGCCCTGCAGTGAGACCCTCCAGCCGTTGATCCGCCCCCAGCCTGCGGTCTCCTCGGCGAAGTCCGTCAGCCACGGCTCGCGGACCTTGACGGTGAGGTAGATGAAGAAGTCCTCGACCGCGCGGACCGCGTCGAAGCCGCGCTGGTCGCGCCAGCGCTGCGCCTCCCGCCACACGTCGTCGAACGACGCGCCGCCCGCGCCGAGGCGCCCGCGCACCTGCCGCTCCCAGGCCGGGTCGGACTCGCCGTCGACCAGCAGGCGGGCGCCGTTGCACACGACCGCCGCCGCGGGGCGCTGCCCGGGCAGGCGCAGCCGCTGGTACTGCTCGACGGAGCGGGTCGTGGCGGGCACGACCACGCCGGCGTCGGCGAGCCCGGTCCACTGCCGCACGACCCTGGTGGTCATGTACGCGTAGATCCGGTCACCGTCGACGTCGACGGGCACGAGGTCCTCGTCGGCGGGGCGGACCGGCCCGTGCGACATCGCCTTCTCGGAGAAGATCACGGTCCCGTCGAGGTCCGTGGCGACCACGGTCGTCATTGCGTGGCCCCCTTCGGCCCCTTGGGGCGGATCAGGCCGACGCACGCGTAGGGCAGGTCGGCGACCTCGTCGACCGGCACGCCGGTGTCCTTGGCGAGGAGCAGGATGTGGCCGAGCTCGGCGTGCGCGTCCGGTCGGATCAGGATCCGCCACGGGCTGCGGCGCAGCAGCACCCGGGTGGTCTCGCCGACGCCGGGCTTGAGCAGGTTGACGTCGTCGAGGCCGTACTCGGCGGCGAGCCGCACCGCGATGTTCCAGCCGCTCCAGTCGGGGGTGCGGTCGGTGGCGGCGAGCACGGGCCAGTCGGCGGCGACGCCGGCGGCGACCGCCGGGAAGTGCGCCTCGACGGCGTCGAGGAACAGGTTCGACACGTCGCCGGGGGCGAGCTCCCGGTAGAACTTCGCGCCGTGGAACTGGCCGGGCCCGATGTACCGGTCGTTGAGCACCGTCCGCGACACGAGGCCCGACACGGTCGAGTTGAGGCAGGCGGACGGGATGAGGAAGTCGTCGCGGGTGCCGAAGATCTCCGTGCAGCCGCCGGGGTCGGCCAGCACCGCGAGCGTCGGGTCGAAGGGCAGCCCCGCGACGGCCTCGCGCAGCTCGCGGCAGATCGCGCCCTTGCCGGTCCACCCGTCGACGAACATGACCTGGGCCGGGTCGTGGTGCCGGGCGAGGTACCGCATCGCCTCACCGTCGATGCCGCGGCCGCGCACGATCGACACCGCGTAGTGCGGCAGTTCCACGCCGTGCGCGTACTGCGCCCAGCGGCGCATGAGGATCCCGACCGGCGTGCCGGCCCGGGCGAGGGACACGAGCACCGCGTCCGACGAGCGCGCCTTGATGACCAGCTCGGTGACGACGCCGACGGCGTGCGCGACCCGCGCCGCCGACGCGGCCAGGGCCTCGTGGAACAGCTCGAGGTACTCCCCCGTCGGCTGGTACTCGATCGGCAGCGACTCGGCGTAGTGGCCGGCCTTCGCCTGCATCATCGCCTCGCGCTCCTCCGCGGGCGCTTCGAGGGTCACGTGCGAAAGGTCGGTCAGCAGCCAGCTCACCTCGGACGCGGCGTAGGACGAGAAGTCCGGGCCGTGCAGCGGCGGTGGGGGTTGGACGTTCACCGGGTACCTTCCTGCGGATCCGTTGCTCGGGTGACTGCCGGCCGGAGGTCCGGGATGACCACGACCGTGACACCTTGGCAGACTCCGCGCAGCGCCGCCACCAGCCCCCCGTCCTCCCACAGTGCGGGAGAATCGCCGGTCCGGTCGACGACGAGCACGATCCGGTCGAAGCCGCGCACGTTGTACGCGAAGCGGGGCTTGTCGGTGTCGGTGCCGTCGTGCGCGGCGAACGTGAGCCTGGTGCGGATCGCGTACCCGGGCGTGTCGACCGGCAGGACCGGCGAGCGGGTCGTGGAGGAGAAGCGGACCGGCCGGTGCCGGGCGAGCGCGCGGGCCAGCAGCAGCGGCGCGTACATCAGCTCCTCGCTGCCCAGGACCAGCACCGGCGCGTCGGAGTCGTCGGTGGGCAGCCCCGCGGACACCAGCGACGCGAGCCGGTCGGCGGTGTCCAGCAGCGTGGGGCGGTGCACGGCGGCGAACCCGTGCCGGCCGCCCTCGGGCAGGCCGGCCGGCCATTCGGCGTCGATCCTGGTCACGGGGGCGTCCCCGGGTCCCTGCGGCGGCTGCGGTACGTCCAGCGCCGCCACCAGGTCCCGCCCGCGCTCGAGGGCGTCGCCGGGCAGGACGGCCTCACCGGCGGCGAGGGACACCACGTCGATGCGGGTGCCGAGCTCCTCGCCGAGCGCGGCGAAGCCGGTCCGGTCCGCGGCGGTCCGCAGGTCGAGCAGGGCGGCGACGACGTACCGGTCGCGGGGGCGCACGGCGTGCAGCTCACGGATCGTCGCCTGGGCGGTGCGGCCCGTGGTCAGCTCGTCGTCGACGAGGACGAGCGGGCCGTCACGGTCGAGCCAGGCGGCGTCGGCGGGCAGCAGCAGGTGTTCGGTGGCGTGGCTGTGCGCCTCGTCGAACCGGCCCAGCAGCGCCACGCCGGGCACGGACCGGCGGGTGGAGTGCAGGTAGTCGGCGTCGGCGAACGTGTCGGCGACGACGTGCCCGAGGGAGGTGGCGGTCTCGGCGTACCCGACCACCAGCGGCGGCCCGTCGGGGACCTTGACCTCGTCGAAGTCGCGCGTGTCCCAGCCGGCGGCCGGGTCGGTCTCGGCGCCGAGGACGGCGGCCGCCCGGAGGCCGAGGAGCCGGCCCGCGGCGTAGATCGTGTGCGGGTCGGCGGGCACGTGCTTGCCGAGGACCTGCGAGACCACCAGGTGGGCGCGCCGCGGGTTGCGCCGCACGGCGAGGCCCGCCAGGTCGGCGACGCGGGGCGCTTCGGCGTCCGCGTCGACGAGCCGGACGTCCAGGCGCTCCGTCACCCACGTGCCGGACCAGATCTCGCTCACGCGACCCGCTCCCTGCTGCTGACCGAGGCTTCGAGGAAGTCCACGAAGTCGAGGCCCTCGGCGGCCACGCCGAAGATGTCGGCGCGCACCAGGGTCCGCTCCGCCCACGACAGGTGCGGCCGGACCTCGTTCATCTTGTTCATGTAGACGCTGCGCAGCACCCCGCCGCCGCCGTCGCCGGCGTAGTCCTCGCAGATCGACTTCGCGTCGCAGTACTCCTCGTGGCTGACGACGCTCAGCGCGTGCACAGCCGCCGCGTGGCTGGGGTGGATGACGGTCTTGCCGACCATGCCGTTGGCCTTGTCGAGCACGATCTCGCGGATCAGCCCGTCCAGGGACTGGCGCACCAGCTTCGTGCGGAGCATCGGGTCGTGGTCCTCGAACGGCGTGACCCGCAGCTGCGGTTTGAGCACCCGCTCGCCGCCGGAGAAGTACTCCCACACCGGACCCGTCACCTCGTAACCTGCTCCCGTGGCGGGTGACCCCGGGGCGCCCCGGCCCGCCCGGCGGGCCAGCACGTTGACGATGTCGGTCAGGATGCCGGCCACGACGTTGACGTCCCACGCGGTCAGCTCCGCCGTCCGGCGCAGGGCGTAGATGCTGCTCAGATCGGTCGCGCCGACCCTGACGGCCAGGACCCGGTCGCGGTTGCCATCGAGCATGTCACGGACGGCGAGCAGGGTCGGCATCCGGGTCTCCGCGTAGGCGATCTCCGGGGTCTCGAGGACCGGCATCGCGTACAGGGGCAGGCCGCTGCCCTCGGCGATCTCCCGGACCGCCTTCAGCCCCGCCTGGCCGGACTCGTCGGGGCGGAACTTCGGCAGCACGAACCCGCTGAGAATCCGCAGATCGTCACCGAGCCGGTCGGCGAGCCGGTAGATTTGGTCGGAGTGGCGGACCCGCACGAAGACCAGCGGCCCGCCCGACTCCATGCGCGCGAGCAGGCGCAGCTGGTGCGCGAGGTTCAGCTCGGCCTCGTCGACCTCACTGTCGCGGATCGAGTCCTCGAGGCAGCCGACCATGCTCATCACGCCCTCGGCGTGGCAGCGCAGGATGTCCTCGGCCAGGCGCGGCCGCACCGCCGGGGAGTACAGGGTGGCGCCGAGCGCCATGGCGAGCACTTCGGGGGGACTGTCCTGGGAGAACGTGGCAGGCAGCCGGTGGAACAGTGCCCCGGCGGACAACCCGTCCAGGTGGGAGAAGTAGCGCACTCGGTGTCCTTTCTTCTCTGACCCGGGCGGGACTGCGTGCTGCGGTGCCGCCGCGCGACCTGGACCTTAGGTCAGGTTTGTGAATTCGAGCGGCATGGACCTGAAAACCCCCGTGGCGGATATCGGACTGCGTGAGTCTGCGGTCGCTGCCCGTAACGGACCGGTGGGTACGGAACCGCGGGCCGTCCGTCCGTGTGGATGGGCGACCCGCGGCGGTGGTGCTGGGACCCGTCAGGGTCAGACGTTGATGCCGAAGTCCCGGGCGATGCCGGCGAGGCCGGACGCGTAGCCCTGACCGACGGCGCGGAACTTCCACTCGCCGCCGTTGCGGTAGAGCTCGCCGAACACCATCGCGGTCTCGGTCGACGCGTCCTCCGACAGGTCGTAGCGGGTGAGCTCGGCGCCGGTGTTCTGGTCGACGACCCGGATGTAGGCGTTGGATACCTGACCGAAGGACTGCGAGCGGCCGTCCGCGTCGTAGATCGACACGAGGAAGGCGATCTTGCTCACCTCGGCGGCCATGCCGGCCAGGTTGACGTTGATCTGCTCGTCGTCGCCCTCGCCCTCACCGGTCAGGTTGTCACCCTGGTGCTGGACCGTGCTGTCCGGCGACGCGAGGTTGTTGAAGAACACGAAGTGCTTGTCCGAGAGGGACTTGCCGGACTCGCCGCAGATGATCGCGCTCGCGTCCAGGTCGAACTCGGCGCCGGTCGTGGTCCGGACATCCCAGCCCAGACCGACGGACACGGCCGTCAGGCCGGGCGCCTGCTTGGTGAGGCTGACGTTGCCGCCCTTGCTGAGGCTGACTCCCACGAACTCCTCCAACTACTCGGTATGCGGGGCATCCCCGCTGTTGCAAATGCGGTCCGAACCGTCCGGACCTTTTCGAAAGGCCGCCATGAACGTGCCGACTGCCGCGAAAAGAGTCGCAGATCAGTGGAGCCGCCGACGACAGGAGCTATCGATTGCACCGGAAATTCATGTGCGAGTGTAGTGGCTGCCCCCAAGCCCCTGATCAACCTCCCGCGCGGACCCGGCCCCGCCGGGGGCTGGCACGGTCCACGTCGTCGCAGGTCACGGCCGAGCATACCGATCGGGACGGCGACGGCGGCGGCGCTTGGCGCAGGCCCGCGGGCGTTGCTGCGAATTCGCTGGGAACCCGGTCAGGCACCCGGTCAGGGGGTGTCGGCGGGGTCGGGCGCGTCCGGCGCGGCCTGCGCCGGGTCGCCGGCGCGGCCCGGGCGCCAGCCGGCCTCGTTGAGGCGGCGCAGCCGGGCGACCCGCTCGGTCAGGTCCGCGGTGATCTCGTCGGGGCTGGCGCCTTCCTCCATCGCCGCCGACCGCGCGGTGCGCAGCTCCCGGTGCAGCAGCTCGGTGATCCGGTCAGCCGGCGGGTCCGTGGGCGGGGTGGCCATGCCCCTATGCTCCCAGACCGTCGCCCGAAGGGTCGGCCGCAGCCGGGGACCGCCGCGCGGACGCCGGTCCGGCGGCCCTCCCACCGGCGACCGGAAATGCCGGCCAGGTGCAACTGCGCATGACCACCCCTCCACGCTCAGTCCTCGGGCGCGCCCTCACGGCCCGGATGTTCTTTGACGGACGGCACACGAAATCACATTGACCATCGACGATCACATGACCCCAAAGCGGGCGAACCGCACGCATTGGCCGGCACCGTCGGTCGCGATCCACCGCGGTGGCGGCCCGGCCGCCCGGGCAGGGTCGTTCGTTCATGAACGGCGGAAGGCGATCCGTTGACGCCGCGGTGCCGATCGACGGAACCGGTGGCCGAAAGGCCGAGCCGCACCGGTCTGATCGATCTCCGATTCGCCGGTTCGTGCCGTTCCCTTGCAAATATGCAATGCCAGACTGACATGTGCGTGCAACACGGCGATTCGGCGCAGCATCACCTCCTGCCTGCCCGCTCACGCGAGCCTGGAAATTGTCGAAGGGGAATCGTCATGCCTCGACTTCTGGCGACGGCGGCCGATGAGGTCCGCAGCCTGGCCAGGCTCGGCACGCTCGCGGCGACCGTCGCCGGAGCGGACGAGCCGGAGCGCCTCCGGCTGACCGGCGGCGCCTACTCGGTGGTCTACCCGGTCGTCTACACGGGGCTCACCCAGGGCATGGAGCGCAGGCGCGGCCACCCGGCGTGCGCGGTGTCGGTCCGTCACCTGACCGACGACTGCCTGGACCGATTCCACGACGACGTCGAGGCGGTCGTCCACGACGTCGTCCGGCGGGCGACCGCCCCCATCGACAACCTCGACGCGTGGATCTGCGGCCTCATCAACTCCGCGACCGTCAACGGGCACCGCCGCCGGCGCGGCGAGATCGGCGCCCTGCAGCGCCCCCGCGCCCCGAAATGGCTGGTCGACGGGCTCGGCGGCGACCGCTGGCTGGTCCACCTCGCCGTGCAGATGCTCAACTGGGTCGGCAACCCGGTCACCGCGGGGACCAACGTGTGGCCCGTCGACAGCTGGACCATGCTGCGCTGCCGGTTCACCGGCGACTGGGACGCCGCCGCCGACGTGCGCCACGACATCGAGGCGGTGCTGCGGGTCATGCGGACGAAACGGGAGTGGTACGAGCGCTACGTCGAGGGCCCCCTCGGGCACAAGCACGTGCCGGTGCCCCGGTACGCCCCGGAGTGCCCCGCCGGCGACCAGGACACCCCCGCCCTCAGCCTCGTCGACATCGGCGAGCGCGACGACCTGTACATGCGGGAGCTCGCCCACCTGGCGATGACCGCGATGCGCACCCGGCTGCGGGCCGGCGAGGACCCGGCCACCGTCGTCGCCGAGGTCATCGCCGTCGCGTTCGGTGACGGCGCCGTGCCCGCCCTGGACGGCGGGCCCCGCCTGAGCGACACCGCGGGCGACCACGTCGGCCGCATCCTGCGCGACCAGGGCCGCATCCGGGACATCGTGGCCGCGGTGCTGGCCGTCGTCGAGGACCTGTAGACCTTCCGCTCCCTTCTCTGACGGACCGGTCCGTCAGAGAGCGCCGAACCGTGGGGCGGCGAGGACGGGAGCGACGGCATGGACGACGAGACGCGGCGGGAGCGGTCCGCGGCAACCTTCCGCGGGGGGACGCGCGCCGTGCGCACGGTGCTGCTGTACGAGCCGGCGGGGCGGGACGAGCCCGGTGCCGGGGACCCGCCGCAGCCGTCGTTCCGCCACGTCGCGGCCGGCGGCTCGTTCGCCACGACGCTCCGCCGGCACCTGGACGACGCCGGCCAGGTCAGCCACGGCATCGTCACCGACGACCCCGCCGACTACGGCACGCTGCGGCCGGCGCAGCTCTTCGGCGCCCCGCTGTGGTCCCCGCCCCCCGCATCGGCCCCGCCCCTCGCACCGGCCCCGCCGGTCGCATCCGGCTCGCCGGTCGCGGCCGCGCCGCCGGTCGGGTCCGTCCCGCCGGCTGCCGGGGCGCCGGACTCCCCCATGTCACCGCCGCCGGGGCCGCGCATCCCGGGCGGGGCGCTCGCGGGCGGCGGGCCGGCCACGACGCTGACCCCGGCGCTGGTCCGGGAGCGCGTCGTGGCCCAGCCGGGCGGCGCCGCGATGCTCCTGGCGCTGGTGTCCGCCCTGGACCGGGCCGGCGAGCCGGACGCGCCGGTGGTCGTGCTCGTCGGCGCGGAGGTCACCCGGATCGTCGAATGGATCGTCGCCGGCACGCTGCTGCTGCCGCCGGCACGGGCCCTCGCCCTCGGCTTCGAGGTCAAGGCCGGCGACCCCGCCACCGCGGGCGTCCCCGTGGTCGGCGTCGACCCCGCCACGGCCGCCGGGCTCACCGGCCGCGGCTACGCCGTCTTCGACCTGGCGGCCGGCGCGTTCCCGGCCACGACGCCGACGGCGCACGCGCTGCGATGGGTCGGCGGGTTCCTGCAGGACGACCCGCGGGCCGTCGTCGAGGCGCTCGACCTGGCCGCCGCCAGCGGCCTCGAGCCGGACGCCGCCGCCGCGCTCGGCCTCGCCGCCGTGCTGCGCCGCGAGCCGGCTCTGGCGCACGCCCCGGCGGTCGCCGGCTGGTTGCGCGACGGCCCGCAGGCGCTTCGCCGCGCGTACACCGGCGGCATCACCGACATGTTCACCAGCTCCGTCACGGCATGGCCGCGACCGGTCCTCGAGGCGCTGGACGACGCCGCCGCCGACGGGCTCCTGCCGGGGCGGGCCGCCGCCGTCCGGCTGGCGCTGCTGCGCGGCGAGACCGACGCCGCCGCGCTGCGCGCCGAGGTCGCCACCCGCGTGCCGCCCGCGCTGCCCGCCGGCGAGTGGACGGCCGCGGACAACACCACGGCCCGCCGGCTCGTCCTCGCCGCCCTCAACGCCGGGCCCGCGCCGCTCGGGTCGGAGGCGCTGCTGCGGGTCGCGGGCCGCTTCGGCATCGACGTCCAGCCGTCCGACCTCGCCGACCGCGGGCGGGACCTCGTCGAGTTCTGGGCCGGGCACCCGCGGGCCGGCTTCGACCCCGGGCTGTGGCCGTGCGGCGACCGGCTCACGGCCGCGCTCGTCGACGAGCTGACCCGGCGGGTCAAGGCCGTCCCGGTGCGCCGCCACGACATCGCCGCCGGCTGGTGGCGGTGGCTCCTGCCGCGCATCGCCACCCTGGAGCCGCCGCTCGCCGAGGCCGTCCTCGCGGGCGCGGTCAGCGACGGCGGCGCGGACGGCGCCGGCCGCGCCGTGCTCGTCGAGCACCACCTGACCGCGGCGTCCCACGACCCCGACCGGTTCCTGTCGACGGCCGCCGCCCTGTGGAGCCTGGCCGACCCGTCCGTGGACGAGCTGCGGCTGCTCAAGCGCCTGGCGCCGGCGGGTGTGGTGCTGCCGGCGAAGACCCTGGAAGGGCTCATCGGCCGGCTGGTCGGCGACGCGCCGCTGGCGCACGAGGACGTGGACGTCGCCCACCGGCTCGTCGACGCCGGGCTGGTCCCCCGCCACCGCCGGCTCTTCCAGCTGCTCGCCGACGACCGCGCCCTGCGCGCCGTGGTGCGCCGCCTGACCACGGCCCCCGCCGGTCCGGCCGGCCGGCCGCTCGGTGACGGACCGGTCGTCGCGCTGCTGCACGAGCTGGAGGAGCTGCCGGCCCGCCTGGTCGCGCTGCACGCCCCCGGCGTGGCCGCCGCCCTCGCCCGCAGCGCCCCGCCCCGCGAGCTCCTCGCGGTCCTGCGCCGCCACCCCGGCGTCGTCGAGCACTACGTCACCCTGCTCAGCGACCTGCTCCGCAAGCCGGGCGACGAGCGGCACGCGGTCATCGCCTACCACCTGATGCACAACAACGACAGCCGCGGCCTCCGCCCCGTCCTGACCGCCCCCGTCCTGCGCTGGGCGACCCGCGCCTCGAGCCGCCAGCTGCGCCGCGTCGGCGAGCTCATCGCCGGCTTCGGCCCCGCCTGGTCCGCGTCGTGGGCGGCCTACCTGGAGCACGTCCGCTCGCAGCGCCGCATCTGCCGCCTCATCCACCCGTTCGGCAACCACTGACCGCGCCCCGGCGCGGCGGGCGTCACCGGCGGGCGCGGAGGGCGGCCAGGTTGCCGGCGGCGAGGAGGGTCAGCAGCGTGACCGCGATCCAGAAGCCGGGCCCGGTGCCGACCATGTCGCCGGGCGTCCGGCCCTCCGGCAGGCGGCTCTGCTCGGCGACGGCGGCGGCGAGCCGGTCGGTGACGAGCAGCTGACCCGCGACGAGGGCGAGGCCGGCGAGCCCGGCGAGGACGGCGGCGGCCACCCGGCGGCGCCGGTCCTGCGCGAGCCCGACCGTGACGGCGAGGACGGCACCGAGCAGCAGGAGTCCGGCGATGTACGACGGCTGCGGCGCGAGCCGGTCCGGCCGCCGCTCGCCGTCGGGGCGGAGCTGGTCGGACGCGACGTCGGGGGTCCCGCCCGACGCGAGGTCGAAGCCGGTGTACTGGGTCGTGCCGCCGGGTTTCGCGCGGCCGTAACCGTCGGGGAGTCCACAGGAGACGGTCGCGAACGGCAGCGCGAAGCACAGCAGGATCAGCAGCACCGTCGCCGGGCTCAGCCACCTGCGCCGCAGCGGCGTGGCCGCCGGTGGCGCCGGCGGCGGGTGCGCGCCGGGGTCGGCCGCGGCCGGCGGCGCGGTCGCGTGGAGGGCGCCCTCGGCGACGACGGTCTCGGGCCGTTCGACCGTGGTGGGCGCGACGCCGAGCCGCGCGTGCAGCAACCGCGCCAGCGACGGCAGCCGGCTGCCCCCGCCGACGAGCAGGACCTCCGCCGGCTCCCCGCCCTCGGCGCCGGACGCGGCGACGAGATCGGCGGCCAGCTCGGCGACCGGGGCGAGGAGCGGGGTGGCGACCGACTCCAGCTCCTCGCGGGTCAGGTGCGGGTCCGACGGGTAGCCGGGGACGTGGACGGGGGCGACGCTGAGCCGGGACAGGCTCTCCTTCGCCGCCCGCACCTCCTGCCACAGCAGCAGCCGGTCGCGGCGGTCGGCGGCGGTCAGCGGCGACTCCAGCCGCCGCCAGGCGGCGGGTGCGGCCGCGCCCACCACGGCACCCAGGACGCCGACCAGCGCGGCGTCGACGTCGAGGCCGCCGACGTCCAGGCCGCCCTGCGCCACCACCTGACCGTCGCGGACCACGGCGAGGTCGGCGGTGCCGGCGCCGAGGTCGACGACGAGCAGCGCGGCACCCGGCGGCACCGGGGCACCCGCCGCGGTCAGGTACGCGGCGGCGGCGAGCGGCTCACTCACCAGCTCCACCGCACCGAGCCCGGCGCGCGCGGCCGCCTCGGTGAGGACCTCCCGCCGCGGCGCGCCCCACCCCGCGGGCACGGTCAGCACCACGTGACCGCCCGGCGCGCGGGCGGCGACCACGCGGAGGACCGCGGCGAGGGCGTCGGGGACGGCGACGGCGTGCGGGCCGAGCAGGACGGTGCCGTCGTCGATGCGGCGCTTCGGGTTGGGTTCGAAGGCGGCCGGGTCGGCGCGGGCCAGCCGCTCCGCGTCGAGGCCCGCGACCAGGGCACCGTCCGCACCGGCGTGGACCGCGGACGGCAGCTGCTCCCGGCCGTCGAACAGGACCGGCCGGATCCGGCCGTCGGCGCCGCACACCACCGCGACCGTGCTGGAGGTGCCGAGGTCGATGGCGAGCCGGTCCACGACCAGCAGCGTACGCCCGCCGGCCATCGACCGCCGCGCACGCAACGACCGCGGGACACCCACCGGCCGTCGGCACCGCCGCACACCCCACCGACGCGAGACACTCACCGGCCATCGGCGCCGCGCACCTGACCGCGGCGGGACGCCCACCGGCATCGGCCGCCGCGCACCTGACCGACGCGGAGCACCCGCCGGCCGCCGGCGCGCACAACCGGCACGGGACGCCCATCGGCCACCGGCCGCCGCCGCCGGAAGCCCGGCGGGGCGGCGCTACACGATGGCGGCCAGCTGGGCGGCGACCTCGTCGGGGTGCGGGCGGGCGGCGATGCTGGCCTTGAACCTGCCGGCGGTCACCCGCAGCCCGTAGTCGGACAGGAGGCGGCGCAGCTGGTCGGCGGTGATCGCGGACGCCGACATCGCCCAGCCGGCGCCGGAGCGCTCCACCACGCCCGCGTTGTGCCGGCGGTCGCCGGGGCCGGGGACGACGAGCTGCGGGACGCCGGCGGCGAGCGCGCCGAGGACGGTGCCGGCGCCGCCGTGGTGCACGACGGCGTCGAGGGTCGGCATGAGCGCGTCGAGCTGCACCCATCCGGTGGTGTACACGTTGCCCGGCAGCGGGTCCGGCAGCCCGCGCTCGGGGCGGACGAGGAGGATGTCGGCGTCGACGCCGGCCGCGACGGCGACGATCGCACGCATGATGCCGCCGCTGCCCGGCCCGTCCACGGTGCTGCGGGTGACCGCGATCCGCGGGCGCGCCCCGGCGGGCGGCAGCGGCGTGACCGGCTCGCCACCGGGGCCCGCCGAGCCACCCGGACGCACAGCGGCGCCGCCCACACCAGCGAACGGGCCGCCCAGCTCCGCGGACAGGCCGCCCGAGAGCGCGGCGGAACCGCGCAGGTCGGCGAACGGGCCGCGCGGGTGGGCGGGCGAGCCGGTCCGGTTCGGGGACAAGCCGACCGGCAGGCGCCGCATCGGCAGGCCGGGCCGCTCCCCCACGAGCTCGGCCGGCGCGATCTGCACCACGGCCGCCGGGTCGGGCAGGCCGTCGACGCGGTGCCGGCGCAGCGCCGGCCCGGCGGTCACGGCGGTGAGGACGGCGCCGTCGAAGAGGTTGTTCTCGTGCCGGACGGCGGGGACCCCGCGCCGCGCGGCCACCACTGCCCCAGCCACCGCGAGGGGCTCGTGCACCACCAGGTCGGGGCGGAACCGGTCGGCGGTCGCCGCGACACCGTCGACGAGCTGCTCGTTGACGGTGCCGAACAGCAGGCCGACGCCGCGGGTCCCGCCGGTGCCGGCCAGCTCGGCGCGCGCGACGAAGGGGTGCCGCAGCATCGTCCGCCGGGCGATCCGGGCGAAGGAGAAGCCCGGCGCGACGTCGACGACCGGCAGCTTCGCGGTCCGCCCGGCGGTGAGCGCGTCGGCGGCGGTGGCGATCAGCACGTCGTGCCCGGCCCGCCGGAACGCCTCAGCGAGCGGCACGAGCGGCAGCATGTGGCCCAGCAGCGGCGCGGACACGAACAGCACACGCATGGGGTGGACTCTAATCGATCTCCTCGGATCGCAGGTCCCGGATGGTGCGTTGGGCCGCTTCGAGCTGGTCCTCAAGGTCGATGATGCGGCACGCCGCCTCGAGCGGGGTGCCGCCGTCGCACAGCTCGCGGGCGCGGGCGGCGAGCCGCAGCTGGTGCCGGGAATACCTGCGGTGCCCGCCGTCGGAGCGCAGCGGGCTGATGAGCTTCAGGTCGCCGAGACGGCGGAGGAAGTCGTGCGAGACGCCGATGATCGCCGCTGCGCGGCCCATGGTGTAGGCGGGGAAGTCGTCGTCGTCTAAAGGATGGTCCGAGGGGGACACTTCACCTCCGCGTCGAGGGCCCCGGCGCTCTCGCGCCGGGGCCCAGGGTATTGGGTCGTTACACCATCTACCGACACGAATGCCGGATTGTCATGTCCACACCTGCCGCGATGTGCGGCGACGGTGCGGGGATCGCATCTGCCAGACCGGAGACCACCTCTCGTTCGATGGATACTGCGGTGCTCGCCGGACCGTGTGCACGGTCCACAGCGGGCGATCCAACGGTGTGAACCCTCCCCTTTCTCTCGTCGTTCCCTTCCAATCGTGCCGGACGAGTCGCAGCCAGTCGCGGCTCTGTCCCTTCACCCTCGGAGGGGTGGCATCGTCAGCGTCGTTTTCCGACTCTCTTGACCCCAGTAACGCTACCCCCGTCCACCACGAAAATCTAGCGCCGACGTACCAGGTTTTCTTGCTTCACCCATGCGGGTTCACTGACGGCGAACCGCCGGCACCGGCCGCCGGGCAGTGGTACAGCCCCACCGCGGCGAGGTGGCCGTCAGCCGGCCGCGCGGTAGGCCTGCCCGGCGGGGGTCGGCGTGGTGCCGTCCTTGTACAGGCCGTAGGGCAGCGAGTCGCCGACCGCCGGCAGCGAGAACCAGGCGTATCGTTCGATGTAGGACGTCGCCTGCATGCGGGTGGTCGTCGCGGTGATGAACGCGGTGATCTGCGCGGTGTTCGGGAACTTGGGCGTGCCGGAGAAGTTCATCAGGCCGTACTCGGTGACCCAGATCGGCAGGCGGTACCGGTCGTACACGGCCTGCAGGTAGCCGGCGAACTGCCCGGCGGCGGCGTCGCTGAAGTCGGAGCCGTACCAGTGCAGGGTGATGAAGTCGACCCGCCGGTTCTGCTGCCGCGCACCGGTCATGAAGCGGTCCAGCCATCCGCCCGGGGTGTTGCCGCCGTACGCGACGGCGGGGCTGCCCAGCCGCATGCCGGTCGACTCGAGCCGCGGCCACAGCGAGAGGGCCTGCTCGACGGTCATGTTGGCCTGTCCGGCCAGGTCCGGCTCGTTGAAGCCGAGCAGCACCTTACCCTCGCTCTTGGCCTTCGCCAGGGTCGAGTCGGTGACGTTGGCGGCGCCCCAGATCATCGGCACGAACTCCGCGGCGGCGGGCATGCTGTCGTTGCTCGGCGACCAGTTGTAGTACCAGCCGGCGCCGACGTTCGTGACGGCCTGCGACAGCCCCGGGAACTCCCAGGTGCTGACGCCCTTCTTCTTCGCCGTCACCGGCGGCTGGGACGAGCCGGGCGGGGTGGTCGGGCCGGTCGGGGTGGTGGTGCCGCCGGGCAGCTTCCAGGCCTGGTTGGCGCCGCCGGTGCAGGCCCAGATCTGCAGGCGGGTGCCGTCGGCGGAGCTGTTGCCCGACGCGTCCAGGCACTTGCCGGAGTTCGGGTTGACGAGGCGGCCGCTGCTCGCCGTCCACCGCTGCGCGCCGGTGCCGTTGCACGCCCACAGCTGGACCTTGGTGCCGTCCGCGGTGCCGGACGCGGCCACGTCGAGGCACTTGCCGAGCGCGCGGACGCTGCCGTCGGACTCGACGGTCCACTGCTGCGCGCCGGTGCCGTTGCAGGTGTACAGCTGGACCGCGGTCCCGTTGGCGGAGTTGGCGCCGGCGACGTCGACGCACTTGCCGCCGATCCCGGTGATCGGCCCGGCGGTGGCGGCAGCGGCATTGGTGAGCCCGAAACCGAGCCCGACCACGCCGAGCGCGGCGACGGCGGCGGTCGAGACGATGAGCGCGAGGGTCCGTCGGCGGACGGTCCGATGGAGCTTCATGCGCTCAAGCTCGCCGATGCGTTCGGGCACGTCAAGCCGGAGAACCCGACTTCATCAAAGTCTAAGCCAAACTTGAGAGAGCGCTCTCCGACCTGTCTTTCCGGAGCGGCCCGCGCTGTCCGGCGTCGCCGCCGCAACGCCGGACAGCGGTCCCGGGGTTACCGCCGTGGCAGCTGCCGCGGCGCCTGCGGGATGCGCGGCTGGACGAGCGGCGGCCCGGCCGCCACCAGGTCACCCTGCACCGTCCGCAGCGACTTCTTCGGGTTGTACGAGGCGTCCCACAGGCACCCGAGACCCTCCGGCGGGCTCTTGAACCAGCCCGGGATCCACGAGTACCTGTCGGTGAAGCCCCACACCGTGAACGACAGGCAGTGCCGGTTCATCAGGCACGCCTGGAGCAGCACGTGGTAGTTGTACGCGGCCGCCTGGTCCCGGGCGGCGACGTCGGCACTGTTGGCGGGCAGTGTCTGGTCGTCGGCGTTCTGGGTGAGGCTGCGCGCGTCGACCTCGGTGAGCGCGACCGCGAGGCCCAGGTCCGTGAAGCGCCGCAGCGCGTCGGCCACCTGGAAGACGTCGTAGTTGCCGTACCGCGTCGACAGGTGCCCCTGGCTGCCGACACCGTCGATCGGCACGCCGCCGGCCCGCAGCCGCTTGACCATGTCGTAGACGAACTGGGTCTTGTCACCGGCCCCGCCGTCGCCGAACGCCTCGATGTTGTAGTCGTTGTAGAACAGCAGCGCCTTCGGGTCGGCGGCCCGCGCCGCCCGGAACGCCTCGGCCAGGTAGTCCGGGCCGAGCAGGTCGGCCCACTTCTGCTTGAACGACCCAGCATTGCCGCCCAGATGGATGGCGCTGGGCGTCTCCCACGGGTCGCTGACGGCCTCGTTGACGACGTCCCACTGCCAGATCCGGCCCTTGAAGTGCGTCACCACGGCGGTGATGTGCTGCTTCAGCAGCGCGCGCAGCTGCGGGCCGTCGATCGAGCCGTCGTTGATGCCGGCGCTCAGCCAGCCCGGCACCTGGCTGTGCCAGACCAGCACGTGCCCGCGGACCAGCTGCCGGTTGCGCACGGCGTTGTCGATCAGCGCGTCGGCCGGCCCCCAGTTGTACGTGCCGCGGGTCGGCTCCAGGCTCTCCCACTTCATCGCGTTCTCGGCGGTGACGGTCGAGAACTGGGTGTCGACCATCGTCTTGTAGGTGGCGTCGGCCGCGTACGCGGCGGGGTCGACGGCGGTGCCGAAGGACAGCCCGTGCCGCGCGGCGAGCGAGCGCAGCGTCTGCTCCTGCGGCTTCGCCGGCGTGGCGTCGTGCGCCGACGCCGCGACGGTGCCCAGCGAGCCGGCCGCCACGACGGCGAGGACGCCCGCGTGCACCAGTCTTCGCAATCGCATGCATGCTCCGTTTCAGGGTGAACCGTCGGGCGCGACCGCCCGCCCGGTGGCGGTGGAGATCATGCCGGCGCGCAGGCCGCGGGCGGTGAGGTCCGCGACGATCTGCGGCACGGCGTCGATCGTGGCCTGGTGGCCGTCGTGCATGAGCAGCACGCCGCCCGGCTGGAGCGTCGAGGCGGCCCGCACGATCCGGTCCGTGCCCGCGCCGTTCCAGTCCTGCGTGTCGACGCTCCACAGGACCTCGGTCAGCCCGAGCCCGGATGCGACTGCCTGCAGGGCGGCGTTCGTCTCGCCGTACGGTGGCCGGAACAGCCTCGGCGTGGTGCCGGTCGCCCGGCGGACGGCCCGCTGGGTCCGCGCCAGCTCCGAGGTCATCCGCGCGGTGCCGAGCCGGGTCAGGTGCCCGTGCGTCCAGCTGTGGTTGGCGACCCACATGCCGGCCGCCCGCTGCGCCCGGGCGAGCGCCGGCGCGGCCTGGACGTGCCGGCCGACGTTGAAGCACGTGGCCCGCACCCCAGCCGACCGCAGGGCGTCCAGCAGCGCGCCCGTCGTCGCCGGGTTCGGCCCGTCGTCGTACGTCAGGGCGACGTAGCCGTTGCCGGCGCGGCTGTCCACATGGGTCACGGGCCCTCCGGGTGGCGGGTTGGCGGCGGGGTGCTTCGTTGATATCCGCCGATTCCCGGCCCGGGAATGAATTTCGGAAGCTTTCGAAAGCCCTTGACAGCTACGGCGCGCTGACGGTGCTCTGCTCGATCAGCGCGATGAGGTCGGTCCAGTCCTCGACCAGCTGCGCCTGGTCGATGCGGGCGAGGCGGCGCTGCGCGCCGCGGCCGGCGGTGGCGTCGGCGAGGTGCCGGCGCAGGACGTCGTCGACCTGGTCGATGGTGGAGTGCTCGCCGAGCAGGTCCTCGGCGCCGTCGAGGTCCAGGTACACGACGAGCTGGGCGCACAGGTCGCGGCAGCGGCAGACGAAGGACGGCAGCCAGCGCTGCGGCGGGCCGCTGAGGTGCTCGACCAGCAGCTCGAGGTCGAAGTGCAGCTCGTCGCCGCCGTCGGCGCGCACCTGCCACGGCGGCGTCGCGATGAGCCGGTCGGACGGGTCGGCGGCGGCGTGCCGGGCGAGCGCGGCCGGGTCGGGGAAGAGCAGCAGCCGGCCGTCGGGGTCGGCGGCGAACACGTGCTCGAACGCGTCGCCGCCGTGCAGCTGCCCGCGCAGCGTGACGCCATGCAGGCGCGGGGTGACGAGCTCGATCAGCTCGACGTTGACGAGCACGGTGCCGTCGGACCCCGGCGGCGCCGTCCAGACCGGCCCGTCCGGCCGCGGGACCTGCCATGACTGCTCGCCCTGCCACGCCGGAGGCTGCCCTTGTGGCGGCTGCGGCAGGTGTACGGGCGGCGCCGGCCACTGCTGCTGCGGCGGCACCCACTGCTGCCGCGACGGGACGGGCGTCTGCTGTGGCGGGACGGGTTGCTGGGGCGGCCATCCCGCGGGCTGTGCGGGAGCGGGCGGATGCGGTGGCCACCCCGCGGGCTGCTGCGGGACGGGCGGCTGCTCCGGTGGGGGCTGCTGCGGTGGGGCCTGGTGGTGCGGCCATCCCGTGGGCTGTGCGGGAGCGGGCGGATGCGGTGGCCACCCCGCGGGCTGCTGCGGGACGGGCGGCTGCTCCGGTGGGGCCTGGTGGTGCGGCCATCCCGTGGGCTGCTGCCATCCGGGCGCCTGCGGCTGTCCGGGCGGCACGGGCTGCGGCTGGACCTGGCCCGGCACCGGCGGACCGGACGCCGGCATCGGTGGTGGCCACGCGGGGGTGGGGGCCTGCGGCGCGTACGGCGGCGGGGACAGCGGCACCGCGCCCGAGGTGTCGCCGCCGGAGATCGGGACGGGGCCGGTCCAGCCGATCGGGCGCTGACCCACCGGCGGGCCGGCGGGCGGCAGGCCGGTCACCATCGGGTCGATGCTGCCGGCGGCGACCACCAGCTCGGGCTGGTCGATGACGGTCGGCGCGATGCCCAGCGCGCGGTGCAGCATCGTGGCGACGAGCGGCATCCGGCTCGCGCCGCCGACGAGGATGACCGCGCCGAGCGGGCGCAGCGGCACCGGGCACTCGGCGAGGGTGGCGGTGACCGCGGCGACCGTCCGCTGGATCAGCGGCGCGGCGAGGCCGTCCAGCTCCTCACGGGTGAGGATCTGGTCGGTGTCCAGCAGCGGCAGGTAGAGCAGCGCCGAGCTGGTCCGGGACAGCATCTCCTTGGCGTTGCGGACGTCGTCCCACAGCTGCCGGCGGGCGGCCCGGTCGGCGACGGTCGCCGGGTTGTCCAGGCGGGCCCACAGCTCCGGCGCCCCGGACCGGCGGCGCAGCAGGTCGACGATCGCGGCGTCGACGTCCTGGCCGCCGGTCTCGTCGAGGCCCGCGCTGCACAGCACCTCCATCCCGCCCGTGCCCGGGCCGCCGCCCACCGGGCCGTGGCGGACGACGGCGACGTCGAAGGTGCCGGCGCCGAGGTCGTACACGAGGAGGTCGGCGGGCGCGGGGCCGTGCCGCCGCAGGTGGAACGCGGCCGCGGCGACCGGCTCCGGGACGAGCCTGACGCGGGCGGGGTCGAGGCCGGCGGTGGCGGCGGCCCGCAGGAGCGTGGCGCGGCGGCCGGGGCCCCACGCGGCGGGGTGGCAGACGGTGGCGCCGGTGACGCCCGTGCCGCCGATGCGCCGCGCCTCGGTGACGACGCGGTGCAGCAGCGCGCCGAGCAGCGCCTCGACCGTCACCTCGGCGCCGAGCAGCACGACGCCGTCGTCGATGCGGCGCTTCGGGTTGCCTTCGAAGCGTTCGGGCCGGGCGCGGGCCGCGTACACGGCGTCCCGGCCGACGAGGAAGTCCCCGGCGTCGCCGGCGTGGACCGCGGACGGCAGCAGCGGCGCGCCGTCGAAGAGGACCGGCTCGGGCGCCCCGCCGTCGCGGCGCAGGAAGGCCACGGTGCTGGACGTGCCGAGGTCGACGCCGAGCTCCACCGCTGACCCCGCTCTCCCCCGTGCCGTCCGACCATCGAAGTCGCGCACCCCGGCGGGTGTCAAGCCGCCGGGCGGGCGCAGGACCCCGCCGGAGCGGCCGGCCGTGACCGGGCACGCGCCGGGACGGTCAGGCGGGCCCGGACGCGCGCCGGAGCAGGTCGGCGGTGGTGATCGGGTCGACCTGGGTGCTGGGGACGGTGCACGCGTGCGCGCCGGCGACCGCGCCGTACCGGGCGCAGGCCGCGGCCGGGGCGCCGGCGAGGTGGCCGTACAGGAACCCGGACACGAACGCGTCGCCGGCGCCGTTGGAGTCCACGGCCGGCGCGGGCAGCTCGGCGACGGGCACGTGGACCACGTCCGGCGCGCCCCGCTCGAGCAGGTACGCCCCGTCCGCGCCGGCCGTCGCGACCGCGATCCGCGGGCGGCCCATCGCGAGGACCCGCCGCAGCGTGCCCGGCACGTCCGGCAGCGCCGCCGCCGACATGAAGACGAGGTCGGCGCCGCGGGCGAACTGCTCGTGGTACGCGTTGACCCCGTCCCAGTCGTGCAGGTCGGTGGAGACGGTCACGGGCAGCCCGGCGAGCACCTCGACGGCGTGCTGGCACGGGTGGGTGATCGACACGTGCACGTGCCGGGCGGATCCGGCCAGCGACAGCAGCAGCTCGGCGGGGAAGAGGGCGGCGTCGTCCTGCCGGCTGCCGTCGTACAGCGACAGGCGCCGGCCGAGCGGGTCGACGAGGTTCACGGCGCGCTTCGTGCCGGCGGGCGTCGGCACCGCCACGAACCGCACGCCGCGCCGCTCGTGCAGGTCCCGCACCAGCCGGCCCTCGGGGTCGTCGCCGAGCACGTCGAGGTGGGTGGTGGGCAGTCCCAGCGCGTGCAGCCCGAGGGCGACGCCGTCGCCGGTCTGCCCGGCGCGGGTCTGGATCGCCGGCACCAGGTAGCTGTCGGCGAACGGCAGCGGCAGGCTCGGCACGGACACCACCGTGTCCACCCCCGCCCCGCCCAGAACAAGGATCATGCCCCCGACACTAACGCCGGGGGCACGAGCGACCATTAGCGCGGGGCGGTCCAGTCGGTGGCGACGCGGCCCAGCCGGACCCGCTGCGGGTGGTCACCGACGGCGACCGAGGCGACCTTCTGCCCCGTGGCGAAGCTGATCGCGGTGACCTGGTCGGCGCCGGACTCGGAGATGACGCAGTCGCGGCCGTCGGCGCTGACGGTCGCCCAGTACGGCTTGCTCGCGGTCACGAGCGGGCCCGGCGTGAGCGTCGAGCGGTCCACGACGGTGGCGTAGTCGTCCATCGTGCCGGCGACGCAGACCCTGCTGCCGTCGGGGCTCATCGACAGGCCGTGGTGGCGGGAGTCGTTCACCCACGTGGTGCGGTCCTCGCTGGTGGCGGGGTTCTTCGGCAGCGTCGCGATCCGGGTGATGCGGTCGGCGGCGACGTCGTACTCGACGAACCCGTTGAAGAACGACACCTGGAAGTACAGGGTCGACTCGTCGGGCGTGAACACGGCCGGGCGCACCGCGTCGGACAGGTCCGTGCGGCCGTACGCGTCGAGCCGCTGCCGCATGTCGATCACCTTCGCGGTCTGGAAGGTCGCGGTGTCCACGACCGTGATGTGCCGGTCGCCCTTCGTCCAGTCCAGCCACGGGTCGTCCAGCGCGGTGTTGACCTCACCGATCGACATGTTCCACAGGAAGCGGCCGCCGGCGGTGTAGACGTTCTCGTGGGGTTTGTCGCCGGTACCGAAGGACCCGACCTGCCGCCCGGTCACGATGTCCAGCACGTGCACGGTGTTGGAGGTGGAGGCCGACACGGCGACCCGGGTGCCGTCGGGCGAGACGGCCATGTGGTCGGAGCGGAACCCCGACACGGGGAAGCGCCACCGCAGCGCGCCGGTGCGCAGGTCGATCGAGACCACGTCGGCGAAGCTCGGCCGGGACACGACGAGCGCGGAGCCGTCGGGCGTGGTGTACATGTCGTCGACGAGCTGGTCGTGGCCCTCGCCCGGGCCCTGCTGGACGCCGAGGTAGAAGGCGAGCTTGACGGGGTTGAGGTAGATCTCCCACAGGCGCTGGGTCTTGTCCGGCACGACGTTGATCCGGCCGAGTCTGGTGTACGCGCCGCTGGGCCGGATCACGTCGACCGTGCCGTCCCAGTTGTTGCCGACGAACATCACCTGCTGCAGGGTGGCGGCAGCGGCAGGTGCGGAGGCGGTGATCGGCACGAGGGTGGCGGCGGCGACGAGACCGGCGACGAGCGCGCGGCGGGCTCGCTGGAGTGTCACGGGGCTCTCCTGACGGCGGGGGGCGTTGTTACCTTGCGGTAACAGAAAAGCCGCGGTACAAACGCATCGATAGTCGTCAGAGTGCAACGCCCGGCGGGTGGATTGTGCGCGGGCCACAACGGCGGGGGGCGGGACGGTGTCGCTGGGGCCGCTGCTGCGGGACATGGCCGGGGACCCCGGCATCGTCGAGGAGCTCGTCGCCGCGGCCCGGGCGTGCTCGGCGGAGGTGGCGCGGCTCCCCGAGGAGGAGAACCGGCGGCACATCGCGGTGCTGTTCATGGCCGGGCTCGCCGCGTTCGAGCGGCTCACCGACCCCAGCGCCGACGACTTCGCGGAGGCGACCCGGCTCGGCGCGGACCGGGCGGCGCAGGGCGTGCCGCTCAGCGCGCTGCTCAGCGCCGTGCAGGCCGGCCGCACCCGGGCGTTCGAGATCGCGGTGGTGCGCGGCCGGGCCGCCGGCATCCGCGACGAGGTCCTCCTCACCGCGGCGCTGGAGTTCGACCGGTACGCCGGCGCCCTCGAACGCCACGTCATCGACGGCTACCGCACCGCCGAGCTCGAGCTGCGCCGCGACGGGCACGACGAGCGCGCCGCGCTGCTGCGCCGGCTCCTGGCCGGCGAGCCCGCCGAGAGCGCGGACCTCGCCCGCTTCCGCCTGCACCGGGCCGGCCGCTACCACTGCCTCGTGGCGTCCTGCGCGATCGACCAGCGCGGCGGGCTCTTCGGGTCCGTCGACGGGCGGCCGTCCGGGCTGACGCCGCGGCGGCCCGCCGACGCCGAGGTCGGTCCGGGGACCCTGGTCGTGGTGTCCCCCGCCGTGCCGCTCGCCGAGGCCGCCGCCGCGTACGCGCTGTGCCTCGACGCGCTGCCGACCGCCGTCCGGGACGGGCGGCGCGGGGTGCACGACGTCACCGGGCTCGCCGCCGGGACCGCGCTGGCCATGCAGCCCCGGCTGGCGGCGATGCTCAGCGACACCCTGCTCGGCGGGCTGCGGCAGGACGACGAGTTCCACCGGGAGCTGGCCGGCACCGCCCTGGCGTACCTCGATCACGGGCAGCGGCTGGACCAGGCGGCGGCGGCGCTGCACGTGCACCCCAACACCGTGCGGTACCGGCTGCGCAGGCTCCAGGAGGTCACCGGGCTGCCGCCCGTGGAGGGGGTCCTCGACACCGTGCGCGTCTGGTGGGCGCTGCGCACCTGGCTGGACGGCGCCTGACCGGGCTTGACCTTGCCGCAGCGTCAACGTTTCTACTTGGGGCATGCGGATCGGCGAGCTCGCCGCGCTGGTCGGGGTGTCCACCCGTACCGTGCGGCACTACCACCACCTGGGCCTGCTGCCCGAGCCCGAGCGGCTCGTCAACGGCTACCGCGAGTACCGGCTGCGCGACGCCGTCGCCCTCGCCCGCGTGCGGCGCCTCGCCGAGCTCGGCCTGTCCCTCGACGAGATCCGCGACGTGCTCGCCGACGATCAGGGCCGCGAGCTGCGGGAGGTGCTGCGGGAGCTGGACGACGACCTGGCCCGGCAGCAGGCCGCCATCGCCGCCCGCCGGGAGCGCCTCGCGGCCCTGCTGGCCTCCCCCGACCTCGGCCCCGACTCGACCGTGTCGCCGGAGATGGCCGCGGTGCTGCGGGACCTGCCGGCCGGCGCGTCGGCGTTCGGCGCCCTCGACCGCGAGCTGCTGGCGATGATCGACACGAACGCCGGCTCGGACCTCGCCGACCTCCTGCGCCCCCTGACCTCACCGGAGGCGCAGGCCCGGGGCGCGTCCCTCTACGCGAGGATGGACGAGCTGGCGGCCGCCGATGTCGCCGACCCGAGGGTCGGCGCGCTCGCCGAGGAGTTCGCCGACTACCTGCCGCCGCGGATGGCGGCCGCGATGACCGGCGCCGGGCCCGGCCACTGGATGGACACCATCACCGCGGAGATGTCCGCCGCGCAGGCCGAGGTGTTCCGCCGGCTGTTGGACCTGCTGCGGGAGCGTGCCTGATGCGCGCCGCGTACGAACGCCTCGTGCCGCTGCGGCTGCGGCGGATCATCGGCTTCGACGCCAAGGGTGCGGTGAGCCTGGCGCTGTGGCTGACCGGCCGCCGGCACGGCGTGCCCGCCGGCGCCGTGCCCGTGCCGTACTTCGGCGCCCAGGCCCCGGCGCTGCTGGTCTTCCTCGGCGCGATGGTGGTCGAATTCTTCGTCGTCGAGGTCGTCCTGCGCTCCCTCGGCGCGCCCTTCGCCGTCCGCGCGGTCCTGCTCGCGCTCGACGGGTACTCGATCATGCTGGCGCTGGCGGTCATCGCCGCCTACGTGACCCGGCCGCACGTCGTCTCCGCGACCGAGGTCCGCATCCGGTCCGGCGCGTTCTTCGACCTGCGCGTCCCCCGCGAGCAGATCGTCTCGGTGCGCCGGATCCGCGGGTACAACGAGAAAGGCTCCGTCCGCGTCGCCGGCGGCACCCTCACCGTGGCGGTGTCGTCCCAGGCCAACCTGCAGCTGGAGCTGACCGGCCCGGTCACGGCCGTCCGCCCGCTGGGCGCGACCTGCGAGGTCCGGACGGTCCGCTGCTTCGCCGACGACCCGGACGCCGCGCTCGCCGCCTTCGCGGCGCTCGGACCCGGGCAGGCCGCCCGGCCCGGGGACCGGGCGGCCTGAGGTCGGGCGGGCGTTACGCGAAGGTCCACCGCTGGTTGGCGCTGGCGGCGCAGTCCCAGATCTGCAGCGGGGTGCCGTTGGCCGAGGAGACGTCCTTGGCGTCGAGGCACTTGCCGAGGGCGCGGACCGTGCCGTCGGCGTTCGCGGTCCACTTCTGGGCGGCGGTGCCGTTGCAGTCCCACAGCTGGACCTTGGTGCCGTTGGCGGAGCTGGCCGCGTTGACGTCCAGGCACTTGCCGAGGGCGCGGATCGTGCCGTCACCGGGGCGGGACCACTTCTGCGCGCCGGTGCCGTTGCAGTCCCAGAGCTGGACCTGCGTGCCGTTGGCGGTGTTGGCCGCGTTGACGTCGACGCACTTGCCGCCGATGCCCGTGATGCGGTTGCCGGTGGCGGGCGGCGGGGTCGTGGTGCCGCCGCCGGTGGTGTACGCGTAGACCCGCACGTAGTCGACCGTCATCGTCTGCGGGAAGGTGGTGCCGCCGTCGGGCGAGCCGGGCCAGTTGCCGCCGACGGCGACGTTGAGCAGCATGAAGAACGGGTGGTCGTAGACCCACTTGTTGCCGCGGGTGTCGGCCGGGGTCTGGCGGAAGTACTGGGCCCCGTCGAGGTACCAGGTGACCGAGTCGGGCGCCCAGTCGACGGAGAAGGTGTGGAAGTCGTCGGCGAGCGCGCGGCCGCCGGACAGCACGGTGGAGCCGGTGAGCGGGTTGCCGCCGGAGTAGCCGGGGCCGTGCAGCGTGCCGTGGACGGTGCCGGGCTCCTTGCCGACGTTCTCCATGATGTCGATCTCGCCGCTGTTGGGCCACGGGTTGGTGCCGATGTCGTCGCCCAGCATCCAGAACGCCGGCCACAGGCCCTGGCCGCGCGGGATCTTGATGCGCGCCTCGAAGCGGCCGTACTTCTGCGTGAACTTGCCCGCGGTCAGCAGCCGGGAGGAGGTGTACGTGCAGCGCCCGTACCAGCAGCTGTAGTTGCCGGGGTTCTCCTTGCGGGCGGTGATGACGAGGTGGCCGGCGCCGTCGAGCGCCGAGTTGGCCGCGCCGTCGGTGTAGTACTGCAGCTCGCTGTTGCCGAAGCCGCCGCCGCCGACGTCGTGCTTCCACTTCGACGCGTCCGGCGCGGTGCCCGACGGGCCGTTGAACTCGTCCGACCACGTGAGGTTGCCGATGCCGGCGGACGCCTCGGGTGTGTCGTGCAGGGTGGTGGCGACCAGACCGGCGACGGCGAGCGCGAGGGCGGTCGCGATCACCGTCAGCCGGCGCCGGGTGGAGGTGCGCACAGATGCTCCCGAAAGGTCTGGGGACTGATCACCGACCACGCTATGGAGAGAGCGCTCTCAGGGTCAATCTCCGCACCTCAAGGGCACCGTTCGGTTTCCTTATCATTCGCTTTGTTCACTGATCTGCACGGTGAACAGGTCACCCGGCTGGCACGACAGGACCTCGCAGAGTGCGGTCAGCGTGGTGAATCGGATCGCCTTCGCGTGCCCGTTCTTCAGCACCGACAGGTTCGCGAGCGTGATGCCCACCTTCGTCGCGAGGTCGGTCAGCGTCATGCCCCGCTCGGCGAGCAGCCGGTCGATGTGCACCTCGACCCGGTGGTCGTCGGCCGGTGGCATCAGATGACCTCCGCCAGCTCGGCCTGCAGCGCCCGCCCGCGCTGGATGATCTCGGCGAGCGCGAGGAACCCGGCGCCGCACAGGCACCATACGAGCGGCACGTCGGCGCCCGTGCTGGGCGGCTCGGCCACCACCGTCGCCGACAGCTGGAACCCGGCGAGCAGCTCGATCTCGAACGCCGCGAGGCTGCCCAGGAGCACGACCCAGCCGACCGCCCTGAGCCGCCGGACGTTCGCGGCGGCGAACGGGTCGCCGCGCCGGGCGGCGCGGCGCACGAGCAGCAGCATCACGAGGGCCACCAGGGCGCACACGCCGAGCGCCACGAACAGCAGCGTCTGCAGCTCCCCGAGATGGTCCGGGCGGCGGAGCTTCGCCAGCAACCGCTTCATCGGCACACCTCCCGCTTATCGTTTTTCGATATACCGATAATCGATAAGAGCGAGAACTGTGTCAAGCCCGCTACGATTCCGCCTTATTGACTGCCGTCAGGAGGCTCCCGCCGTGCACCCCGACCAGCCACAGCCCGACCCGCGCCTCGACGCCGGCGTCGTGTCGCCCGCTCGCCGGTGGAACTACTGGCTCGGCGGCAAGGACCACTTCCAGATCGACCGGGACTCCGGCGACCGGATCGCCGGCGCGTACCCCGCGATCCGCACCGCCGCGCAGGAGGGCCGCGCGTTCCACAACCGCACGATCCGCTTCCTCGCCCGCGAGGCCGGGATCCGGCAGTTCCTGGACATCGGCACCGGCCTGCCCGCGCCGCACAACACGCACGAGGTCGCGCAGGCGATCGCGCCGGAGACCCGGGTCGTCTACGTCGACAACGACCCGATGGTGCTCGCCCACGCCCGCGCGCTGCTGATCGGCTCCGAGGAGGGCGTCACCAACTACGTCGACGCGGACCTCAACGAACCGGCCGCGATCCTCGGCGCGCCCGAGCTGGCCGCGACGCTCGACCTCGGCGAGCCGGTGGGGATCCTGCTGTACGCGGTGCTGCACTTCATCCGCGACGACGAGCACGCGCGGAAGGTCGTGACGGAGCTGCTCGCGGCCGTCCCGGCGGGCAGCTACCTCGTCGCGACGAACTCCACGAAGGACTTCGTCGAGCCGCCCGTCGCCGCCATGTACGACCAGCTCCTCGCGCGGGGCCTGGTGGATGCCTGGCCGCGGGACCGGGACACGTTCGCGCGGTTCTTCGACGGGCTGCGGCTGGTCGAGCCGGGCATCGTGCCGATCAGCGAGTGGCGCCCCGACGCCCCCGGGCACCCGACGCCCGCCGAGGTCTCCATGTACGGCGCGATGGCCGTCAAGTAGTCCCTCTCATCCGCTCGGTCACGCGGGCGCATCGGGCATCGTGACCGCCACCGACCGGCGAGGTGGCGGTCTGCCCGTGGAGGCCCGCCTCCCGGCAAATACTGACTCATGGGGTGAAACGGACGCAGTTGGCCTCTCCGCCGTCCCCGCCCGGACGACGCTGAGGCCATGCACAGCGTCACCAAGATTCTGCCGTTCGTGTGCGTCGCCCTCGCGGGCGGGTGCACCAGCTCCGCCGGCGGCGCCGCACCGGCCCCGTCGCCGCGGGTGTCGTCGGCGACCGGCACGTTCGCCCCCTACACACCGGGCGCGACCGCCATCACGTACGACCCGGCGCTCGTCCCGGACGGGGCGGTCGCCACCCTCAGCATCACCGAGACGTCGTCGGACAGCCGGGTCTGGTTCACCGTCGCCGGGCTGCTGCCGAACCGCACCTACGGCGTCCACCTGCACACGAACCCGTGCGGCGCGACACCCGACGCCGCCGGGCCGCACTACCAGCACCGGCACCCGCCGGCCTCGAAGCCCAACGCGCCGTCCCCGCCCGGGCCCGTGTCGCCGCCGCAGACGGCGTCGCCGGCGGTGACGCCGCCGGAGACCGCGGCCGCCCCGATGAAGGCCGACCCCTCGTACGCGAACCCGCAGAACGAGGTGTGGCTCGACGTGACGACCCGCGCCGACGGCCGGGGGTCGGCGGTCGCCACCCACCCGTGGACGTTCGACCCGGCGCCGAGGTCCCTGGTCATCCACGCGACGGCGACGAAGACCGCTGACGGTCAGGCCGGCGACGCCGGGCCCCGGGTCGCCTGCCTGACCCTGCCGGCGTGACCGCCGCCGAGCCCGACGCCGACTCTCGCGCTGACGACGAGCCGCCTGATCAGAGGTCCGGCGACGAGCCGGCCGGCGCGGAGCTGGTCGAGGCGGCAGAGGACGCGGCGGCCGACGATGCGGTGCCGGACCTGATCACGGTGCCGCTGCCGCCGGGGGCGAAGGCGCTCGTCTGCGGGGACCTGCACCTCGCCCCGCACCCGACCGACGCGTCCGCGCAGATCGAACGCGACCTCGCGGACCGTCTCGACGGATGGGGCGACGGCCCGGGCGCGGTCGTGCTCAACGGCGATGTGATCGAGCTGTGGGGCGAGCCCGGCGGCACCGTCGAGGCCGCCCTGGACGCGCACCCGCGGTTGACCGGGGCGCTGCGGGCGTTCGCGGCGGCGCCCGGCCGGCAGGTGATCGTGGTCGTCGGCAACCACGACGCGGCGATCGCCTGGGACGGCGTGTCCGCGAAGACGTTCGCCCGGCAGGCCGGCGCCCGCTGCGCCCTGGCCGTGGAGCTGGACGTCGAGACGCCCGCCGGGCGCAAGGTCGTCCGGGTCGAGCACGGCCACGCCTACGACCCCGCCAACGCGCTGCGCGACCCGCGCAACCCGCTCGACTCGCCCCTCGGGCAGCACATCGTGCAGGAGGTGCTGCCCGAGGTCCGCCACACCCCGCTGCTCGCGGACCTCACCGCGATCGCCGACCCCAACGCCATCGGGCAGTACGTCGCGTCGCGGCTCGTGTACCGCAGGCTCGGCCCGCGCGCCTGGTGGCTGCTGCTGCCGCTGCTCGCGGCGGTGCTGCTGCGCGTACCGGAGCTGCTGACGCGCTCCAGCGTGCTGGGGCGGCTGCCCAGATGGACGGCCCTGGCCGGCGCGGGACTGATCGCGCAGGCGGCGCTGCTGGTGCTGCTCGCCGTCCTGACGTCCCGGGTCCTCTACACGGCGATGGCGGGCAGCCGGCTCGGTCCCCGCGGCATGCACCTCAACGGCACGCCGCGGGCGGTCGCGGCGTCGCTGTGCGCCGACGGGCTCGCCGGGCTCGTCACCGGCCACACCCACCAGCCGGAGCTGGCCGCGGTCCCCGGCGGGTTCTACGCCAACAGCGGCTGCGGCGTGCGGTGCGTCGAGGCCCGGCCGGCCCGGTGGTTCCTGCCGCCGGTGTTCGCCCCGGTCCTGCGCCGCTCCTGGGTCGAGGTGACCGCCGGTCGCGACATCCAGGTCGACCTGGTCGTCGGCGAGTCCGACGGCGGCGGGCAGGCCCGCCTCGAGCGGCTCGCCGCCCGCCGCCGGCCCGCCACCGGCGTGCCTCCGGGCACGCCGAGGGTCGTGGCGAGCCTGCCGGGCGCGGCGGGCTGGCCGCTGCACCACACCGGGCTCGACCGGCGGGTCAGGGACGAGCGGACCCGGCGCGTGGCCGCGTGGGCGGTCGCCGCCGTCGCGGTGCTGAGCCTGGCGTCGGCGCTGACGACACCCCTGCGGGGACGTCTCGCGGCCCTCCTGGAGCGGCTGCCGGTGGAGGTACCGCAGGCGGCGGCGGCAACGGTCGTCTTCTCCGGCACCGCCCTGCTGCTGCTCGCCTGGGGCCTGCGGCGCGGGCGGCGGCTCGCCTGGACGGCCACCGTGCTGCTGCTCGCGGCGACCGCGGTCCTGCACGTGGTGAAGGGCATCGACGTCGAGGAGGCGGCCCTCGCCGCGGTGGTCGCCGGGTGGCTGCTGTGGCACCGCAGCGCGTTCCCAGCCCGGCCCGGGACCCGGCAGGTCCGGCACGCCACGGTGGCGCTGCTCGCCGGCGGGCTGCTCGTCGGGGCGGTGTCGGCGGCGCTGGTCCTCGCCGCCGGTGAGCGGGGCCGCGCCGGGCCCGGGAACGACGCCGGGCTGACCGCCCGCGCCGTCGCCGACCGGCTCGTCGGCGACCGGGTCGTGCCGCTGCCGGCGGCCGTGCCGCTGCTGGCGCCCGCCCTGTACGCGGCCGGGCTCAGCCTGCTCCTGCTGGTGGGGTGGCTGCTCGTACAACCCCGGCTGCAGCGCCCGCCGAGCGTCGCCGAGCACCGGGCGGACCTGGAGCGGGCCCGCCGGATCGTGGCCGAGCACGGCGGCGACACGCTCGCCTACTTCGCGCTGCGCGACGACAAGTCGTGGTTCTTCACCGGCGACTGCGTCGTCGCCTACGCGGTCCGCGACGGCGTGTGCCTCGTCTCCCCGGACCCGATCGGGCCGCCCGAGCAGTGGACGGCGGCGTGGGCGGAGTTCACGGCGTTCGCCGACGGGCACGGCTGGCCGGTGAGCGTCGTCGGCGCCGCCGAGGGCTGGCTGCCGGTCTACCGCTGCGCCGGCCTGCGCCCCGTCTACCTGGGCGACGAGGCGATCGTCGACTGCGGCACGTTCACCCTCGACGGGCGGGCGATGAAGGGGCTGCGCGGCGCATACAACCGGGTCCGCCGGGCCGGCTTCACCGTCCGCTTCCACGACCCCGCCGAGCTCCCCGACGACCTGCGCGAGGAGCTGCGGGCGCTGATGACGCAGAGCCGCCGCGGCGACGTCGAGCGCGGCTTCTCGATGACGCTGTCGCGGCTGTTCGACCCGCGGGACACCGGGCTGCTCCTCGCCGTCGCCTACGGCCCCGACGGCCGCGCCGCCGGCTTCTGCCACTGGATCCCGGCCGCCGACATCGCCGGCTGGTCCCTGGACGTGATGCGCCGCGGCACCGACCCCGACCTGCCCAACGGCCTCACCGACTTCATCATCGTCGAGACCATCGAGCGGCTCCGCGCGCTGGGCTCGTGGGGCCTCGGCCTCAACTTCGCCGTCATGCGCCAGGTGCTGGCCGGCGAGCGCGGCGAGGGGCACCTCAGCGACCTGCAGCGCCGCCTGTTGCACCGGTTCTCCGGCAGCATGCAGATCGAGTCGCTGTGGCACTTCAACGACAAGTACCAGCCGCTGTGGCGCCCCCGGTACCTGCTGCTCAGCGGCACCGAGCTGGCCGCGCAGGGCGTCGCGGTCGTCGACGCGGAAGGCGTCTCCGAGCTGCCCGTGATCGGCCGTCTGCTCAACCGCTCATGAGCCTGCTCATGGCGCTCGCCGCGGCCTTCGGCTACGGCGTCTCGTCGGTGCTGCAGGCCTCCGGCGCCCGGCGCTCCCCGGGCATGCTGCAGACCCTGCGCGCCCCGGCCTACCTGACCGGCATCTGCCTGGACCTCGTCTCCTGGCTGCTGTCCCTCGCCGCGTTGCGGGTGCTGCCGGTGTACCAGGTGCAGGCGGTCCTCGCCGGCTCGCTCGCCGTCACGGTCGTCGCGGCCCGGGTCATGCTCAAGGCCCGCCTCCGGGGGCGGGACGTGGCGGCGGTCGCGGTCACCGTCGTGGCCCTGGCCGCCCTCGCGGCCGCGGCCGGCCCGCAGGCCCCGGCGGTGCCCCCCACCCCCCCCCCGCACGCCCGGGCCCGGGCCACCGGCCCCGGCGCCCA